>JAYUHJ010000001.1:0-2680 GCA_043767065.1 Hyphomicrobiales bacterium
CGGTCGCCGGCGGCATTCCGATCGTGAAAACTTTGCGGGAAGGTCTTGGCGGCGCCCGCATCGAGCGCGTCTACGGAATCCTGAACGGCACTTGTAACTACATTCTGACGCAGATGCAGAAGGAGGCGCGCTCGTTCGCCGAATGTCTGAAAGAGGCCCAGCGGCTCGGCTATGCCGAGGCCGATCCAACTTTCGACATCGGCGGCTTCGACACCGCGCACAAGATCGCGATTCTAACGAGCCTCGCTTTCGGCACCGAAGTGGACGCGGACGCCGTTTATGTCGAGGGCATCCAGACCATCACACTCGCCGATCTCTCCGCCGCCGATGAGCTCGGCTATCGCGTGAAGTTGCTGGGCGTCGCGCAACGCACCGCGACCGGCATCGAGCAGCGTGTGCATCCCACCATGGTCCCCAAGGGTTCCGTGATCGCAGAGATCGACGGCGTGCTGAACGCAGTCGCGGTCGATTCCGATATGATGAACCTGACCCTCGTCGGTCCCGGCGCCGGCGGGCCCGCGACTTCCTCGGCCGTCGTCGCCGATCTCGTGGATATCGCAGCCGGCCGCCGCGTCTATCCCTTTGGCCGGCCCGCCGCCGGCCTGGTGCGCGGCGCGCGGGCGCCGATGCAGCGCCACGAAGGCGGCTATTACATCCGCCTCTCGGCCATCGACCGGCCCGGTACCGCCGCCACTATCGCGCGCCGCATGGCCGACCAGAACATATCGCTCGAATCCATCATGCAGCGCGGCCGCGACAAGCGCCCGCACGGCGGCGACGATCCGAAACGCGCGGACAAGCCCGCGGCTGTTATTCTCATCACCTACGCCACCAGCGAGGATTCTGTTCGCGCCGCGCTCAAAGCGATCGAAGCCGACAAGGTGCTTGCAGAAGCGCCACAAGTGATCCGCATCGAGAAGAGTTGAGCGATGACCATTGATACGCCATCCTTCGAGGCTCGCCGCCACACAAGTCGGCTGTTGCCGACTTGTGTAATCTAGAATGCCGATCTCGGGTAAACCCGAGATCGGTTGCGGCTCGCACCTCAGGATGACGTGGCCGGTAAGTTTCCGTCATCCTGAGGTGCCCGCGCGGAGCGCGGGCCTCGAAGGATGACGGCAAGAAAATCGCGGGAGAGAGCCAATGACGTCGATCACCGTCCAGCCGAGCCTGCTGATCGAGCGCGTGCTGTCGATCGAGATCGTGCGCGTGACGGAGCGGGCGGCGGTCTCCGCCGCGCGGCTCAGGGGCCGCGGCGACGAAATGGCCGCCGACCAAGCCGCGGTAGACGCCATGCGCCGGGAGCTCAACAAGCTGCCGATCGACGGCGTGGTCCGCATCGGCGAGGGCGAGCGCGACGAGGCGCCCATGCTCTTCATCGGCGAGGAAGTGGGAAACAAGAAAGGCCCCAAGGTCGATATCGCCGTCGATCCGCTCGAGGGCACCACGCTCTGCGCCAAGAACATGCCCGGTGCCATCGCCGTCATGGCCATGGCCGAGGGCGGCACGCTGCTGAACGCGCCCGACGTTTATATGGAAAAGATCGCGATCGGCCCGGGCTATCCGGCCGGCGTCGTCGATCTCGATACTCCCGCCGACCAGAACATCGTCTCGCTCGCCAAGGCCAAGGGTGTGAAGCCCGAGGATATCACCGCGCTGGTACTCGACCGCCCGCGCCACGCGGATCTCATCGCCGCCATTCGCAAGACCGGCGCCGCGGTGCGGCTGATCACCGACGGCGACGTGGCCGGCGTGATCCATTGCGCCGACGCCGCCACCACCGGCATCGATATCTATATCGGCGTCGGCGGCGCGCCCGAGGGCGTGCTCGCCGCGGCCGCCTTGCGTTGCATCGGCGGCCAGATGCAGGGCCGCCTCGTGCTCGACACCGACGCCAAACGCGAGCGCGCCGCCAAGATGGGCGTCAAGGATCCGCGCAAGAAGTACGAGATCAAGGACATGGTGCGCGGCGATTGCCTGGTGGCGGCGACCGGCGTCACCGACGGCTCGTTCCTGCGCGGCGTCCGCTTCGCCAAGGACCGCATCTATACCCACACCGTGGTGATGCGCTCGGCCACCGGCACCGTGCGCTGGATCGAAGCCGAACACCGGCAGTTCGAAAAGTTCCACCTCGATTGAGCGCGCTATGAGCGCGATCGTCATCCGGCCCCTCGGCGCCGACGAGCGCGCGGCCTGGGAGCCGCTCTGGCGCGGCTATCTCGATTTCTACAAGACTTCGCAGACGCCGGACGCGACCGATATTGCATGGCGGAGAATTCACGATCCCAAAGAGCCCATGTTCGCGCTCGGCGCCTATGTGGACAGCAAGCTCCTCGGTATCGTCCACTACCTCTATCACCGCTCGTTCTGGACGACCGGTGACTATTGCTACCTGCAGGACCTGTTCGTCGCCGAAAGCGCACGGAACCTCGGCCTCGGCCGCGCTTTGATCGAGGCGGTCTATGCGAAGGCGCGCGAGGCCGGCGCCAGCCGCGTCTATTGGAACACCCACGAGTCCAACGCCACCGCGCGAGCGCTCTACGAGAAAGTCGCGGAACGTTCGGGTTTCATTCAGTACCGGAAGGTTTTCTGACAGGCGTGAGAACGATCAATCCCTCCCCCTGAAAGGGGGAGGTCGGCGAGCAAAGCTCGCCGGGAGGGGGTCATCTCTGGCGACGGG
>JAYUHJ010000002.1:0-2678 GCA_043767065.1 Hyphomicrobiales bacterium
CTTTGTCCTTGATGATCCTTGGGTGCTGGTACCGGCGCTCTTCGCGCCAGCCTATGTCGGAGGCCACACGGCGGCGGAGCACTGGGATCTGACCGAGCAGATCTTCAACGACATTGTCGTGATGACCACGCGGCCGGTGCGCGAGAAATCGCAACAGCGGCACGGCACCACCTTCACTTTGAAACATATCGCCAAGTCGAAACTGTTCGGCACGAAGCCTATCTGGCGCGGTCAGAGCAAGACAGCGGTCTCCGATGTGCATCGCTCGATCGTCGATATGCTCGACGATCCAGTGATTGGCGGCGGTATTCAACACGTCAGCGATTGCTTCTCCGCGTACCTAAAGCGCGCGGATCGCGACGACGCACAACTTCTCGACTACGCCGACCGCCTTCGGAACGGCGCCGTATTCAAGCGTCTCGGCTTTCTCTCGGAGATCGACGCGAACGGCGAGGCACTTGTTGATCCGTGCCTTAAGCGCCTTACCAAGGGCAACGCAAAGCTCGACCCGGTGCTGCGCTGCCCGCGTCTCGCGACGCGCTGGCGGTTATGGGTGCCGACGCTCTGGGCGAGGCGCGTGCGTGGATGATCAATAGGCGCGAAATTCTCGACATGGCTGAGCGTATGTCGTTGCTGCCGAGTATCGTCGAAAAGGACTACGTACTGGGTTGGATGCTCGCTGGCATCTACGCGCATGATGAGATCAAAGACAGCTGGGTCTTCAAAGGCGGCACCTGCCTCAAGAAATGTTTCTTCGAAACCTATCGCTTCTCCGAAGATCTCGACTTCACGCTAACCGATGTGAACCATCTCGACGCCGCGTTCCTAAAACGGGTATTCGACGAGATCGGTCAGTGGATTTATGACCAGACCGGCATTGAAGTGCCGGCGAATGGCCAAGCCTTCGACATCCATCAAAACCCGCGCGGCTCGGTGTCGTGCGAAGGCAAGATCAGCTATCGCGGACCGGTGTCACCGCCAAGTATGCCGCGGATAAAGCTCGACCTCACGGCGGACGAGCGCCTTGTGCTTGCGCCTGTGCCGGTTTCCATCTTCCATCCCTATTCCGATGCGCCGGTCGGCGGGATGATCGCGCGCGCCTACGCGTATGAGGAAGTATTCGCAGAGAAAACGAGGGCGCTCGCTGAGCGCACGCGGCCACGCGATCTCTACGACGTGATTACCCTCTTCAGAAACGAAGACGCGCGGCCGTCGCCGGCGATCATGCTCGATGTGTTGCGCCAGAAATGCGAGCACAAGGGTATCGCGCTTCCGCAGCTCGCCGACCTCGAACCGCATCGCGATAACCTGGCCGGCTCTTGGAAGAACATGCTGGAGCACCAATTACCGGCGCTCCCGCCGTGGGAGGCGTTCTGGGACGAATTGCCAGCGTTCTTCGAGTGGCTCGCGAGCGGTCCAAGCCCTGTCATCCCGGCTGCGTTCCGAAGCAGCGCAGGCGAAACCATCATCCGCGAGCGTGTGCTCCGCCTGCCAATATCGCCCGCGCGTCAATCCCATATCGAAGTCGTTCGCTTCGCTGCCGCCAACCGCTTGCTGGTCGATCTCGACTACCGCGACGAAGCGGGGCAGCGAACAACACGCACCGTAGAGCCGTACTCGCTGGCGCAGACCGCTGTGGGCCACATCCTGTTGCACACCCATGACCGGACGCGCAATGCCCACCGGAGCCTGCGTATCGATCGCATCGAAGGCGCGCGCGTCACCAATCAATCCTTCACGCCGCGCTATCAGATTGAACTATCGCCGCAAGGTCCAGTGCGTGTGGCGTCGGCGCCGTTCCGCGCTTCTCCATCAACGCCGCGTTCCACGCTCGGCGGCATCACTCGGACACCGGCGCGCAAGACGGCGCGACCAACAAGCGGTAGGCTGAAATACGTGTTCCAGTGTCCGCATTGCCAAAAGAAATTCACTCGGACCAAGAACGACAGCAAACTGAATGCCCACAAGAACGAGTGGGGCGGGCAGTGTTCAGGGCGGACCGGCTATCTGATCAACACGCGATACTGAGCGGGCCGCTACTCCTCCGCCGCCCACGGCGTTCACTGATCCTCACTGCCGATGCGTGCCGATAATTCCCGTCAGAGCAGTGCCCAAAGGGTGAGGAATGTGGGTCATATGGTCATATGCAAAACTTCACGAAATAAACAAGATTGTTGCGTGTAACTTGGGCATCGGCGGATCGCTGCGTACACCAGTGAATCGGTCATCACACGCCCGCACGATGCTCAGGCCGACGGTCAGCTTCTCAGTGATCGTGCTGCGATACGCCGCCGCCGCGCGCCGACGGCGCGGTCGTATCGGCTGACCGTTTCGCGGCGCACGCCGGTCTCGGCTTCAATGCGACGATAGCTCCAGTCCAGCGCGAGCAAGGCGACAACTTGTTGCTGCTTGGGCATCTGCAGGTAGTTGGGCATCGAAATCCTTGTGGGAAGAATCCCTCAAGGATGCCAACGCGTCCCTACCCGCCGTGGCCGCTTTTCAAGTGTTCCGTCGTGGCCGCATTTGGGTGTTCGCTAACACGCGAGTTGGACCGAGGCCCGTCATGGCGATGATCATCATTCATGTGGAGTTGGGGTGTAGCGATCGAAGAGCTGATTTTCGTTGCGGTCAGTAATTGAGCGGTGTGCGCTCGGGGCCTTCCATCAAGCGCAAATGAT
>JAYUHJ010000003.1:0-6317 GCA_043767065.1 Hyphomicrobiales bacterium
CGCGCACGGGGCGTGCCGCAGATCGTCATCATCAAGGTGGATTTCCCGGCGCCGTTGGCGCCGATCAGCGTCACGATCTCGCCCTCGCGCACGTCGAGATCGACGCCTTTGAGCGCGATGACGCTGCCATAGAAGGCCTTGACGCCGCGGACCGAGAGCAGCGTGCTCATGGCGGCATCTCCTCCAGATATTCCCCCCCTGAAAGGGGGAGGGATAGGGAGGGGGTCAATTGCAGCAGACGAAGAAACGACCCCCTCCCGGCTGCTTCGCAGCCGACCTCCCCCTTGCAGGGGGAGGTGAGGAAAATTCGCAGAAGCGCGTTCATGGCGCGACCTCTGCGCGGGCGTCATCGACCGCGTCCTCGTCAACGCCGAGATAGGCGGCGATCACACGATCATCGTTGCGCACTTCTTCCGGAGTGCCGTCGGCGATCTTGCGGCCGTATTCGAGCACGACGATGTGGTCGGAAATGCCCATCACCACGTGCATGTCGTGCTCGATCAGCAGGATCGAGGTGCGGGTCTCCTCGCGGATGCGCAGAAGCAGACCGTTCAGCTCCTCGGACTCGCGCGGGTTAAGGCCGGCAGCCGGCTCGTCGAGGCACAGCAGCTCCGGCTCCATGCACATGGCGCGCGCGATCTCGACCCGGCGCTGGCCGCCATAAGGCAGATCGCCGGCCGGATCGTCGGCGCGCGAGGTCAGGCCTATCCGGTCGAGCCAGTGCTTGGCGCGCTCGACCGCGGCGCGCTCGGCACGGGCATAAACGGGAAGGCCGAACAGCCCGAGTAAGGTGTAGCCCGAGGCGCGCATCAGCTCGTTGTGCTGGGAGACCAGGAGATTCTCGAGCACCGTCATGCCGGCGAACAGCCGCACGTTCTGGAACGTACGGGCGACGCGTCCGAGCTTGGCGATGCGAAAATCTGGCAGTCGTTCCAGCAGGAATTCAGCGCCGGCCGCGTGCCGCAGCCGAATCATGCCTTCGCTCGGGCGATAAAATCCGGTGACGCAGTTGAACACCGTGGTCTTGCCGGCGCCGTTGGGGCCGATGACCGCGGTGATCTCGCGACGGCCCGCCTGCATGGAGAGGTCGTCGACCGCGAGCAGCCCGCCGAAGCGCATCGTCAGATGCCGCAGGTCGAGGATCGGATCGCTCTCCCAGGGTTTCATGTGCGGCCCTCCGCGACTTTCTCGGCGGGGATCGTCTTTTTCTCGACGAGATGGACCGAAGGATCGCGTGTTGCGACCAGCCCGCGCGGACGCCAGACCATGATCGCGACCATGGCCATGCCGAAGAGCAGCATGCGGGCCTGGGCGAACTCGCGGAACAGCTCGAAGCCGCCGATCATCACGAAGGCGGCGAAGGCGACGCCGACCTGGCTCCCCATGCCGCCGAGCACGACGATCGCCAGAATCAGCGCCGACTCAGAAAAGGAGAAGGATTCCGGGCTGATGAAGCCCTGGCGGGTGGCGAAGAAGGCGCCGGCAAAACCGCCGAACATGGCGCCGATGGCGAAGGCCGTGAGCTTGGTGTGGGTGGTGTTGATGCCGAGCGAGCGGCAGGCGATTTCGTCCTCGCGCAACGCTTCCCAGGCGCGGCCGATCGGCAGCCGGCGCAGGCGGAGGGTGACGAAGTTGGTGAGCAGTGCGAGCGCGAGGATCACATAGTAGAGAAAGATGATCCGGTGCAGCGGCGTGAATTCGAGGCCGAACGTATCGGCGAAGCCGCCTTCGCCTTCGACGAACGGGATGCCGAAGAAGCTCGGGCGCGGGATGCCGGTGATGCCGTTCGGCCCGCCGGTGAAGCCGGACCAGTTGATGATGACGAGGCGGATGATCTCGCCGAATGCGAGCGTCACGATCGCGAGATAATCGCCGCGCAGCCGCAGCACCGGGAAGCCAAGCAGGACGCCGAAGAAGCAGGCGAGGATTCCGGCGACCGGCAGGCAGACCCAGAACGACAGCCCGGAATACTGCGCCATCAGCGCGTACGAATATGCTCCGACGGCGTAGAACGCCACGTATCCGAGGTCGAGCAGCCCGGCGAGGCCGACGACGATGTTCAGTCCCCAGCCGAGCATCACGTAGGTGAGCACGAGGATGCCGAGATCGAGGTAGTAGCGGTTGCCATCGAACAGCAACGGCATCGTAAGCGCGAAGAGTAGCAGCGCCGGGCCGGCGAAGCGCGACAGGCGCGCGATGCGCGTTTTGGTATCGCTTGAGATGAATCGGCTGGTATCGATTTCGAATGCGCCGCTCTGGTAGAGCAGCACGATCAGGAACCGGCCGGCGAATACGGCCGCGACCACGATTGCGAGCAAGAGCGGGCGAGGGAGGAGTTCGAGCTCACTGGTGGAACTCGCCTCGGTGCGCAGGCCGACCAGGAGCCCGAACAGACCGAGTGCGATGGCCGCGGCGACCGCCGAGTCCTTCAGCGCCGCGGCGGGGTCGATGCGCGACGGAGATGCCACGCCGGCTCAGACCTTCTCGACCTCCGGCCGGCCGAGAATGCCGGTCGGAAGGAAAATCAGCACCAGCACGAGGACCGAGAAGGCGGCGACGTCCTTGTACTCCACGGAAAAATACGCCGACCAGAAGGTCTCGATCAGCCCGATCAGCAAGCCGCCGAGCATGGCGCCGGGCAGCGAACCGATGCCGCCCAGCACCGCGGCGGTGAACGCCTTGATCCCCGCTTGGAAGCCGATATAGAAATCGATCACGCCGTAATAGAGCAGGAACATGACGCCTGCGACGGCTGCGAGCGCTGCGCCGATGACAAACGTAAATGCGATGGTGCGGTCGGTATCGACGCCGACGAGCGACGCCATCTTCAGATCCTGCTCGCAGGCGCGCATGTCGCGCCCTAACCGCGTCTTGGCCACCAGCCATGAGAACATCAGCATGAGTACGACGGTGGTCAGCACGATCATGATCTGCACGTAGGAGAGCTGCACCGCGAAGCCCTCGTGCCCCATCAGGGTGAAGCCGCCGGGCACCAGCGGCGGCAGCGGCTTGACGCGCGCGCCCTGCACGATCTGCACATAGTTCTGCAGCACGATCGACATGCCGATCGCCGAGATCAGCGGCGCCAGCCGGAACGAGCCGCGCAGCGGCCGGTAGGCGAAGCGCTCCACGGTCCAGCCATAGAGCGCGGTGAGCGCCATCGCGATCAGCAGTACGAGGAAGAGCGCCAGCGGCACGGCGGTGAGGCCGATGGCGACCAGGGCCAGAAACGCGATCAAGGCGATGAAGGCGCTCACCATGAAGATGTCGCCATGGGCGAAATTGATCATGCCGATGATGCCGTAGACCATGGTGTAGCCGAGCGCGATCAGCCCATAGATCGAGCCGAGCGCGACGGCGTTGATCAGCTGCTGAAGGAAATATTCCACGCTTTCCCACTCCCCTCGGGCGGCTTCGGCCATCATAGGCCGTCCACCGGCGTTCTCCCCCGGCCGATGGGCGGCAATTATCATGGTTTAGCGCGGCGCCCGGCCTGCGACAAATCGGGCGCGCATGCGCCATTGCGCACTCCGGCTGGACGCCGGTCGGGATATTCCGTCAAATCCCGCTAGCATCCCTTCCGGGACCCGTGCGCGGCGCTCAAACAGAAGTTGGAAACGCGTCGTGCGCGGACCGGAAACCGGCCGCGCCAGGGAGCCAAGCATGCAGAAGAAGCCGGAAGACCTGATCGCCGGGAAGAAGCGGCCGTTCACGGGCAAGGAATATCTGGAGAGCCTGCGCGATGAGCGTCAGGTCTATATCAACGGCGAGCGGGTCAAGGACGTCACCACGCACACGTCGTTCCGCAATTCGGCGCGCACGCTGGCCCGCCTCTATGACGCGCTGCACGATCCCAAGACTAAGGACGTGCTGACCTCGCCGACCGACACGGGCTCGGGCGGCTACACGCACAAATATTTTCGCGTCGCGCGCTCGCGCGAGGAGCTGGTGGCGCAGCAGACGGCGATCGCGACATGGTCGCGCATGACTTATGGCTGGATGGGTCGCACTCCGGACTACAAGGCGTCGCTGATGAACACGCTCGGCGCCAACGCCGATTATTACGGCAAGTTCGCTCCGAACGCGAAGGCTTGGTACAAGCGCGCGCAAGAGAACGTGCTGTTCATGAACCACGCGATCGTGAACCCGCCGGTCGATCGCGGACGGCCCACCAACGAGATCAAGGACGTCTATGTCACGATCCAGAAGGAGACCGACGCGGGCGTGATCGTGTCGGGCGCCAAGGTGGTAGCGACTTCGGCGGCGTTCACGCATTACAATTTCCTCGGCCAGAACGCTGCGACCGCGACCAGCGACCCCGATCTCGCCATCATGTTCATCATGCCGATGGACGCGCCCGGGGTGAAACTTTTCTGCCGCACGTCGTACGAACAGATCGCCACTCAGCTCGGCACGCCGTTCGACTATCCGCTGTCGTCGCGCTTCGACGAGAACGACGCGATCTTCGTGCTCGATAACGTGCTGATCCCCTGGGAGGACGTGCTGGTCCACCGCGACACCGATAAAATCCTCAGTTTCTATCCGCGCTCGGGGTTCCTGAACGGCTTCTGCTTCCAGGGCTGCACGCGCTTCGCAGTGAAGCTCGACTTCATGGCGGGGCTGTTGTCCAAGGCGCTCTATGCCACCGGCGGCGACGAATTCCGCGGCAACCAGGCCATGCTCGGCGAAGTGATCGCGTGGCGGAATCTGTTCTGGTCGCTCTCGGACTGCATGGTGAACAATCCGCAGAAATGGGTCGGCGACGCGCTGTTGCCCAACCTGCAGGCCGCACTGTCGTACCGCGTGTTCGCGCCCGACGCCTATCCACGCATCAAGGAGATCGTGGAGAAGATCGTGGCCTCGGCGCTGATCTATCTTCCGTCCTCGGCGCGCGACTTCAAGAATCCGGAGATCGATCCGTATCTGAAGCGCTTCGTACGCGGCTCGCATGGCGTCGAATACAAGGAGCGCATCAAGATCATGAAGCTGTTGTGGGACGCGATCGGCACCGAGTTCGGCGGCCGGCACGAGCTCTACGAGCGCAATTACGCCGGTAACCACGAGGACATCCGCATCCAGACGCTGACCGGCGCCAAGCGCAACGGCTCGCTCGACGCCATGACAGCGCTGGTCGACCAGTGTATGGCCGACTACGACGAGAACGGCTGGATCGGCGACACCTGGATCGATACGGACGAGGCCAAGGCGGCCAAGGGCAAGATCCGCGCGGCGGAGTGAGATATCGCCTCACCCTGAGGAGCCCGCGCAGCGGGCGTCTCGAAGGGTGAGGCGAAAGGGCCTCCGCCCCGATCCTTCGAGACGGCCCTTTCGGGGCCTCCTCAGGATAAGGGCTATGGGAGCGAAACATGGCCATAATCGGCGACGAACAGCGGCCCGACGATTCGACCGGCGGCGCCTTTCTCGCCGAGCCGCCGATCCCGGTGGTGACCGTCGATCCGCATATTTTTCGCGAGGCGATGAGCCGGCTCGGTGCCGCCGTGCACGTGGTGACCACCGCGGGCGAGGGCGGCAAGGCCGGCTTCACCGCGACTGCGGTAAGCTCCGTGTCCGACAAACCAGCGACGCTGCTGATCTGTCTCAACCGCGCCAGCCGCAATAATTCGGCGCTGTTTACCAACCGGGTGCTGTGCGTGAACACATTGCCCGCCGGTGCGGACGCGATGGCCGATCTGTTCGCCGGCCGGACCAAGGTCTACGGCGAGGATCGTTTCGCCGGCGATCAATGGACGACGCTGAAGACTGGCTCACCGGTGCTGGTCTCGGCGGTGGCGGCGTTCGATTGTCGCGTGCTCGAGGTCAAGCCGGTGGCCTCGCATTACGTCTATTTCGTCGCGGTCGAGGCGATCCGGAAGGGCCCGGCCGGCGCCGCGCTGGTCTATCACGAGCGGGAGTACAAGAAGGTTTGAGCGATTGCCGTCCGACCAGGCACGGCGTCATTCCGGGGCGCCGCGCAGCGGCGAGCCCGGAATCCATATTCACAGACGGAGCTTATGGATTCCGGGCTCCTCGCTTCGCTCGGCCCCGGAATGACGAGTGGATTTGAGCGGGTCAGTGACCCAGTGCTTTGGCAGGGCAGCCCAGGTCGCTTATGCTCCCGCCATGCCCTCGGTGCAGACGCTCCCGCTCTTCCATCTCTACGGCGATCCGCCGGACGATCAGGCGTTCGACTTCGTCCACGTGGAGACGATCTCGTCGCGTTCCTCGATGCACGCCTGGACCATCAGTCCGCACCGGCATCGCAATCTCTTTCAGATTCTTGTGGTGGAACAGGGCGGCGGCACACTTGACCTCGAAGC
>JAYUHJ010000004.1:0-6316 GCA_043767065.1 Hyphomicrobiales bacterium
GCAGGTTCGGAAACGCCGCGGGCAGGACACGCGGCTCGTTCTCGGACTCGTCGTAATTGGGCTGGAAATCGACCGTTCCCTCGTCGATCCCTTCGAGCAACGCGGCCGCCGCGCGCGCGAGCCGCACTTCGGTGTAGCGCATCTGCGCCGGCGGATCGCCGTCCACGCTGCCGAAATTGCCCTGCCCGTCGATCAGCGGCACGCGCATGGAAAAATCCTGCGCCATGCGGACCATCGCGTCGTACACCGACTGATCGCCGTGCGGATGATATTTACCGATGACGTCGCCGACCACGCGCGCGGATTTCCGGTATGGCTTGTTCCACTCGTAGCCGTTCTCGTTCATCGAATGGAGGATGCGCCGATGCACCGGCTTGAGGCCGTCGCGCGCATCTGGAAGCGCGCGCGCCACGATCACGCTCATGGCGTAGTCGAGGTAGGAGCGCGACAGCTCCTCGGTGATCGAGACCGGCTTTATGTCCGACGGCGGGGGCGGCTCGGCGCCCGGCGGAATCGGGGTCGTGGTGTCCGACACGCGTGAAAATTCCAGTTGGGGAAACTCGAATCCTTATAGCCGAAATCGGCCCGGCAAGGCCAGTTTTCACAGGGCTCGAAAATGCTGAATTACCTTGCAACATCAAATGGTTATAGGGCGGCGAAACGGCCAATTCGTGAGCGATTTCAAGGCGATCGGAGGGCCGGAATCAGGGACGATTTCCGTCAGTTGCCGAACACCACCGCGTGCATGATGCGGCCCGGCACGAAGGTGAACAGACCGGCGATGATCAGCGCGCCGACGAAGATCGAGATCATGGTCGACCGATGGCCGATCACGTTGTGATGGCGCGCGTACCAGACGCCGACCGGCAGCATCACCAGCGTGAAGATCGCCAAGAGATGGATCGGGCTCCAGGGGCCCCAGAGCCGGATCTCGTGGATCCAGAAGCTGCTTCCGGCGACCACCACCATGATACCGACCCAGATCCAGCCGATCGTCCGGTGCGGCAGCGTGCCCTTGGGCGCGGAGAACTGGACGATGCCGAGCACGAAGGCGCTCATGGCCGCGAAGGCGTGGATCTGGATGACGAAGGGTGCATTCAGGAGCGGGGCTAGCGGCATGGCGTCCTCGAATCGGCGGGGCGACGCGTATCGCTAAATTTAACCTCCCGGCTCTCAGCGGTCGAGCACGCGCCGCCGTTCCTCGTATTCGGTACGGTCGATCTCGCCGCGGGCGAAGCGCTCGTTCAGGATATCGAGGGCGCTGTTGCCGCGCCCTCCCCGGTGCCGCCGGCCGCCCGGCAGCATACGGATCACGACGATCAGGATTATGACGCACAGGAAGATGAAGCCGATCATCAGGAACGGGTGCCAAGGCCCAAGGCCATATTCCCACATGACGAACTCCTATCCGGACGATTGCAGTGCTTTTCAGTTACTACATTGCTTACGATAACAAGGCTACTAACCTTCGCCTTACACTGGATGCCGGTACTCTCCGTTCGAATCGTAGTTTGGGGAAGCTGGGAATCCGAAGCTGTTCCATAAAAGATCAAACGTCGGCTTCAATACCTTTGCGATTTCCTCGTTCAAATGTGCGTCGGTGATTTCACATTCGGGAAGCCACAACGTTTGTCGAAGTTTAGGGCGAGCAAAATCATCGAATTGCTCGCGCGAAACTTGAATATCATAACCCTGTAACTGCAACAAAGTAATGCAGACATAAAACGGTGGCCTTATCTCCTTTGACGTCAGATATTTTAGGTATTCGGGAATTTTTTCGATGAGCATCCGCTCTGCTCTGGGAACCCGCAACGCCTTCCCTCCGGCTTGCATTTCTTCGCCGATGGTTGCGACTGCTTCGACCGCGCCGGACCGGAAAAATAGAGTATATGCTCTGACGTTTTCAGAATCTTTTCGCGACCCAGAGTGGGATACTCGGCCTTCCAACGTGAACAAAAAGTTCGCGCCGCTGCTACCTAGTGGAGAGGGCACAGCCGATTGATAGTCGAATCGTATAAAAGGTGGGTCTGCGAATGAAATTAGAGGAAAAATATGCAGCACGATTCTTGGTAACAGTGACATTGGCACTGGCGCCTCATCATTCTCAATCAGCTTACAACGCTCGTGCCGAAATGATCTGATCCGGTCAGTTAGGGTTGAAGCCTGAGTGAATGCTGTGCGCAATTCATCAACATTCATGGGGTGTTTTCCAGTAGTGTCACGAATATAAAACTTGTCGTGCCCTCTCAAAGTAACGCGATGCGGGCTCGTCCAGCTTCGCGCGATACGAAGAACCAGAACAGCCATACCTTGAATTATATCTATCCACTTGAATTCAAAGTCAGTAAATCTTGGCTCGGTGCCGTTGCGGATCATGTCGCTGAGCCGGCGTTCTTCTTGGTCTTTGTCCGCAAACGCGATTCCAACAATCTGCTCAGCGGTAGCGTCATCTCCCTCAGTAATGCCAAAGACGATGTCCCCGCCAGCGGCATTGGCGAACGCAGTAACATCGGCGACGAACTCCTTTCGGTCGGAGTCCGACCCACCGACGGCCTCCTGTTTGAATTCGAGGTGCTTGCTCTCGGAGACCTTGTTGTCCCGAAGCGATTCAAGATCTGTCAGAGAAAGATCAGAAAGTCTCTGAAGAAACATAGCCTAAGGATGACTCGAATGCGGTTCGCATTAGCTCAGAACGGAATCTCGTCGTCCATGTCGTCGCGCTTGCCGCCGGCCATGGCGGCCGCGGGCTTGCGCTCGCGCATGGGGCCTGGGCCGGGCGAGCCGAACTCGCCGTTGCCGTTCTCGGCCAGCGCCTGGCCTCCCCCGCCGCCGCGGGTGTCGAGCATGGTGAGCGAGGAATTGAAGCCCTGCAGCACCACTTCGGTCGAGTATTTGTCGTGGCCATCCTTGTCCTGCCACTTGCGGGTCTGCAGCGCGCCTTCGAGATAAACCTTGGAGCCCTTCTTCAGGTACTGCTCGGCGATCTTGCACAGGCCTTCGCTGAAGATCACGACCCGGTGCCATTCGGTTTTTTCGCGGCGCTCGCCGGTGGTCTTGTCCTTCCAGGAGTCGCTGGTGGCGACGCGCAGGTTCACCACCGGGCGGCCGTCGTTGGTGCGGCGCACTTCGGGGTCGGCGCCCAAATTGCCGATGAGGATTACTTTGTTGACGCTTCCGGCCATCGCAGCCTCCTGTGTGAGTTTTCAGCTTCCGTGTTCATCCGGCTGTCGCAGCCGATTCGCACCCTATTCCTGCGCGGCCCGTTCCGGGCCCGGTGCGGACGGTTTTCCCCCTCTAAATAAGGGCCGCTGGCGCGGGTTTGCGATGTTGTTCTTGGTATGTTCTACACCTTTTCAGCCTCACCCGCAAGGACGATTCGGGTGCCGAAGGGCGGCGGTGGATAGCGGCGGGCACTCGAGCCCTAGCTGGCGCCACAGCCGCACGCTGACTAGGTTGGGGGTTTCCACTGCACGCAAGGCATCGCTGGGCAATGAACCAGGAAAAGGCTCAGCCAACGGACAACCGAGCGCCAGAGGGCGGGTCTTCGGCGGCGGCTCTCTTTACGCAGGCCGCCTGGCATCATCAGCGCGGGGAACTTGAGGACGCGGAGAGCCGCTATCGCGACGTACTCGCGCTCGATCCCGATCACCCCGACAGCCTGCATTATCTCGGCGTCATCGCGCATCAGCGCGGCAAGAACGATCTGGCCCTCGATCTCATCGGCAAGGCGATCGCCGCCAACGGCCGGGATTCCCAAAGCCATTATCACTTCGCTCTGATTTCCAGCGCGCTCGACCGGCCCGAAGATGCGATCGAACATTATCGCCAGGCGATTGCGCTGTTCCCAAACCACGTCAACGCGCATTTGAATATCGCGGTCGCAATGCTGGCCAAGTGGCAATGGGACGAAGCGGGCGCGCATTGCCGACGCGTGCTCGAACTCGCTCCGAACCACCCCGGGGCGCTCAACAGCCTCGGTCTCGCCTTCCAGGGCGCGGGCAAGCTCGACCAGGCGGCAGCCTGTTTCCAGGCGGCGTTGCAGACGCAGCCAAATATGATCGAGGCGCTCAATAACCGCGCCAAGCTTCACCTTGAGGATGGAAATGCCGGCGAGGCGCTGGCCTTGCTCACGCGCGCGCTGGCGGTGCGGGACAACGACGCGACACAGCGTCTGCTCGCGGCCTGCCTCACCAGTGGCAGGCCGCTGCCCGCGACCGACGCGGTTCGCCGGTTGGTGCTGCGCGCCCTGACCGAGACCTGGGTGTCGCCCGACGAGCTCGCCGGCATCGTCGAGAGCTTCATCAAGATCGGCCCATCGAAGGACTATCGGCAGCGCGCCAACGAGGCCTGGCCGGCACGGCTTCCGACCATGGACTTGTTCGGAAGCTCGGGGCTCGAAGCAATTTCCGGGGACGCGTTGTTGCGGACGCTGCTGGAAACGGTGCGCAATTCCGACATCGAGATCGAGCGCCTGCTTACCGCCAGCCGGGCGGCGATCCTGACGCTCGCCAGCACTGGCGCCGTCGAGTTGGAAAAAACCGCGGTACTCGGGTTCTGCTGCGCGCTGGCGCGACAATGCTTCATCAACGAGTACGTCTGGAGCTTCAGCGACGGGGAAATGGAGCGAGCGCGGCGGTTGCGCGATGCGCTAGCCACGGCCGCGAAAGCCGCAATGCCGTTCTCGCCGGCGGCGCTGGCAATCGTGGCGGCCTATTTCCCTTTGCATTCGCTCGATGGCGCGGACCTGCTCCTGCAACGATCCTGGCCCGCGGCAGTTTCCGAGCTGCTCACCCAGCAGGTGCGCGAACCGCGAGCGGAGCGCGAACTCCGCGCTTCGATGCCGCAGTTGACGCCGATCGAGGACGAAATCTCGCGCGCGGTGCAGCAGCAATACGAGGAGAACCCCTTCCCGCGCTGGGTGAAATTGGCCCGGCCGGGACGCGCGAAAACACTGAACCGGACTCTTCGAGAAATGTTTCCGCTATCTGGCTTCATCGATCTCGAGCGAGAAGATGGCGTGGAATTCCTGATCGCTGGCTGCGGCACCGGCCAACAATCGATCGAGCGGGCGCAGGTATTCGCCGGGGTGAAGTTCACGGCGATCGACCTCAGCATGGCGAGCCTGTGTTATGCCAAGCGCAAGTCGCGCGAGCTCGGGATTGCCAATGTCGAGTACGCCCAGGCCGATATCCTCAAGCTCGGGTCGATCGGCCGCAGCTTCGATGCGATCGAAACGAGCGGCGTGCTGGTGGCGATGGGCGACTCTTGGGGTGCCTGGAGCACCCTGCTCTCGCTTTTGAAACCGGGCGGCGTGATGTCGATCGGGCTCTATAGCGAGGTGGCGCGGCGGAACGTCGTGGCAGCGCAGAAATATCTGGCCGAGCACGGCTACCGCGCGAACGACGAGGATATGCGCCGCGGCCGGCAGGACGTAATGACGCTCGAAGACGGTTCTCCGGCAAAGAAGGTCACGACAACCGGCGACTTTTTCACGATGAGCAATTGCCGGGACATGCTCTTTCACGTGCAGGAGCATCGCTTTACGCTGCCGCAGATCAAGGGCTTCCTGGCCGAGTGCGGGCTTGTATTCCTCGGCTTCATGCTCGACGCGGATGCGCTCAAGCGCTACAGCGCGCGCTTCCCCGACGACCCGGCGCGCGTGAACCTCGACCACTGGCACGAATTCGAGCAGGAAAACCCCGATACCTTCATCTCCATGTACCAGTTCTGGGTGCAAAAGCCGCGCGCAGCCCCTACATCCGTTGAAACCAATGGCTGACCTCAAGAAAAAGAGCGCCGCGAGAGACCACGACGCCCGCGTGATTTCGATCCGCGGCGCGCGCGAGCACAATCTCAAGAACGTCGATCTCGACATCCCGCGCGACCGGCTGGTGGTGATCACGGGCCTATCGGGTTCGGGCAAGTCGTCGCTCGCGTTCGACACGATCTATGCGGAGGGCCAGCGGCGCTATGTGGAGTCGCTTTCGGCCTATGCGCGGCAGTTCTTGGAGATGATGCAGAAGCCGGACGTGGACCGCATCGACGGGCTGTCGCCGGCGATCTCGATCGAGCAGAAGACCACCTCGCGCAACCCGCGCTCGACGGTCGGCACCGTCACCGAGATCTACGACTACATGCGGCTGCTGTGGGCGCGTATCGGCATTCCATATTCGCCCGCGACGGGTTTGCCGATCGAGAGCCAGACCGTCTCGCAGATGGTCGACCGGGTGCTGGCGCTGAAGGAGGGCACGAGGTTTTTTCTCTTGGCGCCCGTAGTGCGCGGCCGCAAGGGCGAATACCGCAAGGAGCTCGCCGA
>JAYUHJ010000005.1:0-6305 GCA_043767065.1 Hyphomicrobiales bacterium
CTTTCGCGCGACGAAAAAACCGGCGAGATTCTGGAACCCATTGAGGAAGTCGTCATCGACGTCGACGAGATCCATTCCGGCATCGTGGTGCAGAAGCTGTCCGAGCGCCGCGCCGAGATGATGGAGATGCGCCCCTCGGGCGGCGGGCGCGTGCGGCTCGTGTTCCACGTTCCGACTCGCGGATTGCTCGGCTATCAAAGCGAGTTGCTCACCGACACGCGCGGCACCGCGGTGATGAACCGCTTGTTCCACGCCTATGCGCCCTACAAGGGCGACATTCCCGGCCGGCGTACCGGCGTTCTGATTTCCACCGACGACGGTGAGGCGGTCGCCTACGCGCTGTGGAACCTGGAAGCGCGCGGGCCGATGCTGATCGAGCCCGGCTGGAAAGTCTATCGCGGCATGATCATCGGCGAGCATACCCGCGACAACGATCTCGAAGTAAACGTCTTGAAGGGCAAGAAGCTGACCAATATCCGCACCACCTCCAAGGACGAGGCGGTGCGGCTGACGCCGCCAATTAGAATGACTTTGGAAAAGGCGCTTGCCTATATCAACGACGAAGAGCTGGTGGAGGTAACCCCCAAGTCCATCCGCCTGCGCAAGAAGATGCTCGACCCCCATGACCGCAAGCGAGAGGACCGTCGGCGCGAGCTTGAGGGGGTGTGACCGCAATGCCTCGGTGCCCGGCTAAATTCACCTTTCATTAACGAAGTTCTTGAAGCCTCCCGGCGAGTTTGCTTCGATTAGGACCATGAGCACGGTCGTAATCGACATCCGGCGCGCCCAAACCGACGACGCGCCCCAGCTCGCCGAGGCCCATGACGAGGCTTGGCGCACGGCCTATCGCGGCCTGATCCCGGGCACCGAACTCGAGAAACTCGTGGCCCGCCGCGGCCCGGCCTGGTGGGATGCCGCCATCCGTCGCGGCTCCAGGATCGCGCTCCTCACCTTCGGCGACGCGATCGCTGGCTACACCAATTTCGGCCGCAACCGTGCGCGCAGCCTTCCCTATGCCGGCGAAATCTACGAGCTTTATCTGCGGCCCGAGTATCAAGGTCTCGGTTTCGGCCGCCGCCTGTTCGTCGCCGCCAAGCGCGAGCTCGCGCAAGGAGGCCAGTCGAGCCTGGTGGTCTGGGCGCTCTCCGACAACGAAGCGGCGGTCAGCTTCTACCGCGCACTCGGCGGCCGCGCGATCGCGCGCTCGACCGAGCGCTTCGGCGACAAGGTGCTCGACAAGGTCGCCTTCTGCTGGTCGCGCTGAGTTCCTGAAACGTCAGATCGACGGCGCCGGCAGGCCCGCGCGCATGCAGGCCGCGCGCAGCGTATTGGCCTGTAGGCACGCGATCGTCATCGGCCCGACACCGCCCGGCGAAGGCGAGATCGCGCCCGCGACCTGCACTGCCTCGGCGAACGCCACGTCGCCCACCAGCCGTCCCTTGCCGTCGGGCGTCGGCACGCGATTGGTGCCGACATCGATCACGGTGGCGCCCGGCTTGATCCAGTCGCCGCGCACGAACTCGGGCTTTCCGATCGCCACGAACAGCGCATCCGCGCGCCGGCACACGGCCGGAAGGTCGCGCGTCTTCGAATGCGCGATCGTTACTGTGGCGTTCTCTTGCAGGAGAAGCTGCGCCAGCGGTTTGCCGACGATGTTGGACCGCCCGAGCACCACCGCTTCAAGACCGGCAAGCGACGGGTGCACGAGCTTTGCAAGCATCACGCAGCCGACCGGCGTGCATGGCACCAGCGCCGGCAGGCCCGTGGCCAGTCGCCCGGCATTGACCGGATGGAAGCCGTCCACATCCTTCATCGGGTCCACGGCCGCGAGCACCCGTGAGGAATCGATCTGCGCCGGCAACGGTAGCTGCACGAGAATGCCGTCGACGGAGGGATCGGCATTGAGCTTGGCCACGACCGCGAGAAGATCCTTTTCGGAAGTTTCTGCCGGCAGCTTGTGCTCGAACGATGCCATGCCGAGCTCGACCGTGGTGCGCGCCTTGTTGCGCACATACACGACGCTTGCCGCGTTCTCGCCGACCAGCACGACGGCGAGCCCCGGCGGGCGCTTCAGGAGCGGCGTCAGGCGTGTCGCTTCCGCCGCCACTTTGGTGCGGACTTCGGCTGCCAGCGCCTTGCCGTCGAGAATGCGCGCGCTCATCGTTCTTGCTTCCCTTCGCTCACCGCCGCCTCAAGCGCCGCTGCAATCCTGACCGGATCGCCATCGAGGCGAAAACTCTTCAATCGGCCGGTTCCCCCGCGCACCAGCGAGACCGCCGAAGGCGGAATCGTCGCCGCCTGCGCGATCAGCCGCAGCAGCGCATCATTGGCCTCGCCATCCGCCGGCGCCGCTCTCACGCGCGCCTTCAACACCGTACTTCCGTCCGCCAGCCGCTCGATACCTTCGATCGCGTCACGCGCGGCCTTCGGCGTCGCCCTAACCATGATGACTATTCCGCCGGCTGCCGCCTTCCAGGGCCGCGCCGCGTTCGCGTTCACCTAGAGGAAAATCCAGAACAGCAGCCGCTCCACGAACAGAAGCAGCAGGATCAGAATCACCGGCGAAAGGTCGAGCCCGCCGAAGTTCGGCAGCACGCTGCGGATCGGCCTGAGCGCCGGTTCGGTCATGGCATAAAGCCCGTTGCCGATGGCGCGCACGACCTGATTGTGCGGATTGACCACGTTGAACGCGACGAGCCACGACAACACCGCAGCGGCGATCAGAATCCAAATGTAGAGACTGATCAGGGTTGTTATCAGCCAAAGGAAGGGATTCATGCGAAGCTCCGGCCCGGCACAGGCGCCAATCGAATAGCGTTTCGCGGCGCGCGGGGGAAGCCCAGCATTCGTCCACGCATATCTCGCCAGCTGCCGTTTGCTTGACACTCTTCAAAGCCGTGGCCTAGATGTCGCCCACCTCGGCCGGGGCAGTAGCTCAGTTGGGAGAGCGCCGCGTTCGCAATGCGGAGGTCAGGGGTTCAACTCCCCTCTGCTCCACCAGGGCCCTTTGCGGCTCTATATTCTGGCCCCGACGCGCCTCAACACATGACTTTCTCCCAATTCGATACATTTTCGAATCCGACTAGAGTGGCCCGAGCGGGCAGGTTCCCGCGCTGGACTGAAGCATGACAGGGCTCGCGCAATATTGGCCGCTGATTCCGCTGGCGCTTTGGCTCACCGTTTCGCTGCTGAGCAGTCTTGCGGTGGCTGCCACGCTGCACCGGCTGCGATTCACGCGCTGGATCCTCAAACCCCCCGCCATCGCAGTCATCGTCCCCGTGCGCGGCGTCTCGTCCAACCTTCCCGCGCTGTGGAAGGCGCTGCGCACGCAAAAACACCAGAATTTCCGGGTCTTGTTCGCCGTCGAATCGGCGGACGATCCCGCCTACGGTGCCCTCGCCGCATTGATCGGCCGCACCAAGCGGCCGCGGACTGAGATCGTCGTCGCCGGACGCGCGAAGAACGAAGGCCAGAAGGTCCACAACCAGCTTGCCGCCCTTTCCCGAATCCGGCGCCGCGACCGGATCGTGGTCTTCGCCGACGCCGACATCTTGCCGACGCGAGCCTGGCTTATCGACATCGTTGATCTAGTGCAGCGCAGGAAAGCCCTGATTGTTTCGGGCTATCGCTGGATGGTGCCGGACGACCGGCGGCTTTCTACCGCTGTCGCGTGCGCCATCAACGACACCATGGCATCGACGACACGGCCAAGCCGCCTCTGCATGGCTTGGGGCGGCACCATGGCGCTCCGGCACGAAGCGCTGACGCAGATCGGAATCCGCCGCTGGCTCAAAGGCAGCCTCAACGACGACTTGCAATTGACGCGCGCGGCGCATGCCAAGGGCAGTGGCATTCATTCTCCGCCGCATATGCTGGTTCGCTCGCCGGCATCCTTCGACTGGCGGGATTTTATTGCTTTCGGCCGCCGCCAATATCTGCAGCTCCGCATCTATGCACCGGCGCACTGGGTGCTCGCCGCTGTTACCTACACCGTTCCGATCATCGGCTGGATGACCGCGATTCTGTTCGCCTGGGCCGGCAACTATTTTGCGATCGGCGCGCTGGTCGCGGCATTCGCCCTGCAGCAGATGCGCGCGAGCATGCGTCTGCGCATCCCGCGCAAACTCTGGAACGAGGAGACCGACCGCACGGTGGCATTCCTCGACCGCTGGGCGACGCCGGCGCTGGTGGTCCTGAACGCGTTCCTGATCTGGTCGACGCTGTTCAGCCGCGAGGTCCGCTGGGGCGGCAGGGTTTATCGGATCGAAGCGCCGCAGCGGGTGCGGATCCTCTCCGACGCGCCGGATTGCGATGACGGCTGATCCGTTCGAATAAAACGGGAGACGGCCGATGGGGTCGCATGCGGCCGCCTCCCGTCATTTGCACCGGCTACGCACAACCTGATGCCGGCTGGGCTCGCATGAGCAAGGCCGCGGCCAGACGGAATCGTCGCGCGCACCGCGAAGGGTCGTGGCGAAAACTTCGTAAGCCACCAGATGTCGAAGCCGTTTACCCGCGCTTAACCATCGGCGCGTCGCAAATTGCGACACCTGTCGCAATCTGCAACGGCGCTCAGGCCGCCGATGAGTGCTCTCGCTTGCGCGCCAGCCCGGTCCAGAAATCGAGAAAATTCGCCAGCCACGAGCGCACCTTCGGATCGTGCAACGGCCGGTCCTCGAAATGTGCGCCCCGTGGCCGCGCGCCCGGAAGATCGAGCCGGTGCGCCGCGCGCACGGTCCAGCGGCACATCATGTGATGCGTCACTTCCGGATGGAACTGCACGCCGAACGCATTGCCGTAGCGGAATGCCTGGTTCTCGAAAATATCTCCCGCCGCCAGCAGCTCGGCGCCGGCGGGAAGCTCGAAACCCTCCCGATGGAAATGATAGACGTGATCCGGCCAGTTCATCAGCGCCGCACCTTGCGGCGTCGGCTTCAGCGGATAATAGCCGGCCTCGATCAGTCCTTCGGGATGGAAATCGACGCGGGCGCCGAGCTTGCGCGCCAGGAACTGGGCGCCGAGGCAGATGCCGAAGAACGGCGTCTGCTCCTTGAGCGGCACTTCGAGCCACTCGATCTCGCGCCGCACGTATTCCTCGCTGTCGTTGGCGCTCTGCGGACCGCCGAATATGGCGACGCCGGAATGGCCTGCGAGCGTTTCCGGCAGTGGATCGCCGAACCGCGGCTTGCGGATGTCGAGCGGGAAGCCGCGCGCTTCGAGCATGTGCCCGACCCGGCCGGGGGTCGAGTGCTCCTGGTGGAGAAGGACGAGGATCGGTTTCATCGGGCGCACATGGATTCGGATCACATTCAAGCGGGCCGGCTTGGCCGGTGCAAGATCGCACTTCGATGCATGGTTAGCTCTGTTTCTCGCCCTTTTCCTCCCGCATCTGCCGGCGCAGCGTGACCCGCTCGCGCGCCGGAACGTTCAGGAGTTCAGACGCGCGCCAGACCACGTTGTCCTCGAATTCGCTGAGCTGGCCGTCGGCATAGGCGACCTCGAACATCATCTGGACGATGCGCGTGCGGCCTTCCTCGTCGAGGTGATGATTCAGGACGCTGGTGAAGCGGTAGAGATCTACCGCTTCCTTGTCGGCGCGCAACGCCGCTTGCACGAGCTTCTCCGCCTCCTCGAGCCCGAGATCGAAGCGGTAGGCCAGCACGTCGCGCAATTTCGCGTGCTCGGCCGCGTCGAAATTCTGATCGAGCGTAACGACGTGCACCAGCAATGCCGCCGCTGCGAGGCGCAGATCGGTCTCGCCGAACGCTTGCGGCTGGCGGCTGCCGCTTGCGATTTCGCCGATGAATTCACCGATCGAGCGGAACATGTGCCGGCTCCTTGCCCCGCTAGGTATAGCGAAGGAAACGCCGCGCGGCAGCAAGATCGACAAGCCTGTAAACTCCGCGGCAGTGCATGATTCGGAGCCGCTCATGGCCCGCACGAGCTACTGGAAGCGCAACTGGTCCAACATCGTCCGGGTGGGCATGCTTGTGGTGGCGGTCCTGCTCGGCGTGGGTTTTGGCTACGACCAATGGGGCCGCCAGCAAAATTGGTACAGCCATCGCGATCTCACGGCGCTCCCGCCCGGCCCCGAGACCGACCTCATCCGCTACGGCTGGCAGCTCGTGGTCGAGACACCGCGCCATATCGGCAAGAGCGCGACCGATCCCGCCAAGCGCTTTGCCGGCAACGATCTCGCCTGCACGCATTGCCATATGAACGCGGGGCTGAAGCCGTTCGCGGCACCGCTCGTTTCCACCTTCGCCTCGTTTCCGATGATGTTCAACGACATGGTGCTGTCGCTC
>JAYUHJ010000006.1:0-2669 GCA_043767065.1 Hyphomicrobiales bacterium
CATGGGCGCTAACTTCTTGAATCGATCTTGCGCGTTCGATGCTCGTCTTGAATCAATGTTGCTCGGAGTCCCCCTCAAAATCCTTTTTCAACAGCATCGACCCTAACCGGACACGCATGCCGCGGACGTGTTTCGTCGGGGGGATGCCGCATTATAGGGGGAGCCTGATGAACCTCGACGGTCAAAGCCTTGTTGTTCTGCTCGTGGTCGGCTTGATCGCCGGCTTTCTCGCGGAAAGGGTCGTGGGCGGCTTCGGCCTCGGCATCATCGGCAGCATCGTAGTCGGCATCATCGGCGCCATTATCGGCACGTGGCTCTTGGGCCCGGGCGCGCTCAACGTGAGCATCGGCGTCGGCCTCGTGGCCTTGATCATCAAGGCCACTATCGGCGCGATCGTGCTGCTGCTGGTGGTGGGACTAATTCGAAGGGTTTCGTGAGCTGAGGCGTCGGCTTCAGCTCACTTCTTCGCCTGCCAAAGCGCGAGCACGGCTCCGGTCGGGTCGGAGATCATTGTGAACCACCCGAAGTCTCCGGCCTGGGTCTTACCCATGAGCACTTTTGCGCCGAGGCCTTCGGCCTTCTTGGTCGCGGCGTCTACGTTGTCGACACCCACGTAAGCCATCCAATGGGACGGCACGCCCGGCATCGGGTTCTTCATCATTCCGCCGCCGGTGCCCTCGCCGACATCGAGCATGGTGTAGTCGCCCATCGGCATCTTCATATCGTTCATCTTCCAATCGAACATGCTGGAGTAGAACTTCTTCGCCTTGTCGAGGTCGGAAGTGTAGAGCTCGCAGTACACGAACGGATTGCCCATTGATCACTCCTCTTAGATGACGCCGGATTGTTGCTACGGCATGCGGAAGAAATGAGACAACGCCATTGCAGGCGGCGTTTCTCGTTTAACTGAAATGTAAAATACAGAGAAGACCTCGCCCTGGTCAAGCCTCCGAACACAAGGCGCTTGGACTCAAGCCATCTGGATTGCATAGGGGCGGCGGGCCAAATAGCATCGGCGGTCTGTCCGCTTCTTCACCGCGCGACACGGAACAGGTGCGCTATGGCGGCGACTTACAACATTCTGATCCTGGGTGCGGCCTACGGGTCGTTGCTGGCCTCCAAGATGCTGTTCGGCGGACACAAGATTCATCACGTGTGCCTGCCCGCGGAGGCCGACCTGATCAATGCCGAGGGCTTCCGCGTGCGCCTGCCGGTCAAGGGCCGCAAGGACCCGGTCGAGCTCGACTCGCGCAAGCTGCCGGGCAAGGTGACGGCCGGCGGCGCGGCCGGCGTCAATCCGAAGGACTACGATCTGGTCGGCCTCGCCATGCAGGAGCCGCAGTACCGCTCGCCGGGCGTGCGCGAACTGCTCGACGCGGTGGCCAAGTCGCGGGTGCCGTGCATGTCGATCATGAACATGCCGCCGCTGCCTTATGTCAGGCGCATCCCCGGCCTGGACTACGAGGCGCTCAAAGCCGCCTACACCGATCCGACCGTTTGGGACAATTTCGATCCGGGCTCGATCACGCTGTGCAGCCCGGACCCGCAGGCGATCCGCCCGCCCGACGAGAAGGTCAATGTGCTGATGGTAACGCTGCCGACCAACTTCAAGGTGGCGAAGTTCGACAACGACAAATCGACCGCGATCCTGCGCCAGCTTGAGAAGGACATCGACGCGGTGCGGTTCGATCCCGGCGACGGCACCAAGATCGAACTGCCGGTGAAGCTGCGCGTATACGACTCGATCTTCGTGCCGCTCGCGAAGTGGTCGATGCTGCTGGCCGGCAACTATCGCTGCATCACCAAGGACGGCATGCGAACCGCGCAAGAGGCCGTGCATACCAACCTCGAAGAGACGAAGTCGGTTTATAATTTCGTGTTCGATCTTTGCGTCAAGCTCGGCGCCGCGCCGAACGATCTGGTGCCGTTCGAGAAATACGCGGCTGCGGCGCAGAGCCTGACGCGTCCGGCTTCCGCCGCGCGCGCGCTCAACAATGGTGCACCGAACATCGAGCGCGCCGACAAGCTGGTGCAGCTGATCGCCAAGCAGAAGGGTCTGAGCCATCCGGCGATCGACGCGCAGGTGGCGTTGGTCGATGCGCGGCTCGATGCCAACCGAAAAAAGGCGGCAGCCTGAGGCTGGGCCCCTAGCGCGACGCCGACGTGAGATCGGTGAATTTCTTGATGCCGCTCTGATCGGTGGCGACCTGAAACAGCGCCTTGAGCGCCGCCTCGAACTCGGCGGTGCTGCCATGCAGATTTTTTGAGAACTCCAGCACACTGCCGGCCGCGCTCTGGGTGCGCTGGATGGTCTGCTCCACCGCGCGCAAGGATTCCGACACGATCTCGGCGTTGGTCGCGGTGCGGCTCGCGCTCGAGGCAATACTGCCGGTGGCCGAGGCTTGCTCGTCCACCGCTGCGGCCACGGACTCTGCGACGGCTGCGATCTCTGCGATAGTCTTGCTGGTGCCGGCGATCTCGCCCACCGAGCGCCGCGTGGCCTCTTCGATCACGGCGATCTGCTTGGCGATCTCTTCAGTCGCTTTGGATGTCTGGGTCGCCAGCATTTTCACTTCCGAGGCGACCACGGCAAAGCCCCGGCCGGCCTCGCCGGCACGGGCGGCTTCGATGGTGGCGTTGAGCGCGAGCAAATTGGTTTGCGACGCGAT
>JAYUHJ010000007.1:0-2665 GCA_043767065.1 Hyphomicrobiales bacterium
CGGAAAGTACCGAGATCGCCGGTGTAATGATCGCATCGCCGTAGAACAGCGCAGCGCCCGCCGCACCGAGCAGAAAGATTGCAGTGCTCGAGCGCCCGAGTGCACGCTGGGCGAGCGCCATTAGCGCGAGCGTACCGCCCTCGCCGTTATTGTCCGCGCGCAAGAGGATGATGACGTATTTCAGCGTGACGACGACGAGCAGCGACCACAGGATCAGCGAAAGCACGCCAAGGACGACCTCCTGCGTGATCGTTCCGTTCGGTCCTACCGCGGCGACCACTGCCTCGCGAAGCGCGTAGAGCGGGCTGGTGCCGATGTCGCCGTAGACGACGCCGATGCTTCCGATCGTCAGCGCCCAAAAGCCGGTCTTGGGATGAACTTGACCGTTCCCATAGACCGGCGCCGCAGCCCCTGTCGGGCTTGGAACCGTGTTGGCCATGTGAGGAGACCTGATGTTGCGCTGCACTATCTGCAGCGGGCGCGGCTTCTACACCTACGCCCTACCCCGCAACATGCAATCGGATGCGATCAGACATGTGTGGATCGAATACCTCCCTTCCGATGGCCAGGCCTGCGAACGCAGGCCGCGCAAGGGTTCAGAGGGGCACTGCATCGTTGTGGCGATCGATTAGGACAGCCGATGCGCCATATCCAGATCGCGGCTGCATCCTCGCCAAGAGCCAGAGCGCCGCCGGGTTTGGCAATTTCTTCTGAAAAGGCCCGCCTGCGTTCTTCTCGATTCTGACGACCATTTTGAGTGGCGTGTTTGCGCGGCAGCTCGGTACGCCGATGAATTATTTTTGTGTGAGAGAAAAATTCTGGCAATGGGGTTGTGAAAAATGAAAGCAACGACGAATCGACGCAAAACGCTTGCCGTTCAATACGATTCACACCGATTTCGAATACGACCCTTATGCGGCGCATGCGATCCGCTTGTTGCCGTATTGTCCGCGCAGGGTCGTGGCGTTCGATGAATCAGGGAGACTGCGATATGCGGGTGATCTTCGGAATGATCCTGGGCTCGGCGCTGACCATCGGCGCGGCCTATGTCCATGACGCGATGTTCGCCCCGTCGCAGGCATCGCCGGCGCCGACACAGACATCGCAGCGCCAGGTGGTGAACTGGGACGTAGTCAACGCCAATGCACGCATCGCCAAGTCGATGGTGCGGGAGCAGTGGGATAAGCTGCAGCAATAGCGCGCCCGTGCAGCAACGCGTTCATGAAGGCCGGGCCTGTTCGCCCGGCCTTTGTCTTTTCGCGAGCATCAGCGCCGGCAATCGTTCGGGGGTGGTGCTCCGGCGAAGCGGTCGGCCATCCATGCGACGGCCGCGCGGGCTGCGCCGCGGGCGATCTGGGTGTGATCCAGGCCGGGCATGCGGACGGAGCGCACCGGCACGTTCTGCTGGCACAAGGCACGGACGAATTGCGCGGTGATGCGCGGGAGCACCGTCGTGTCGGCGGTGCCCTGCACGATGAAATAGGGCATCCCGGCGGGCGCGTGGCCCGGCGTGTTGCGCGCGATGAAGGTCTTCCACGGCTCGGTGCGGATGATGTTCACCTTCAGGAACTCCCTTTGCAGCGGCCTCTCCGCGATGGCGACCCCGAGCGCTTGGTTGATCGACTCGATGCAGCCGGCCGCGACCCGCTCGAACGCCGCAACCGCCTGCGGAAACAACACCGTATCGACCGGCACGTGGTAGATGCGGGACCAGGACCACAGCGCGTAGCTCGTGAGCGCCCTGCCCGTGCGTCCGTCCATGTCGGCTGCGAACAGCTCGCCGAGATAGGTGGCGGGCGCCGCCGCGGCGACGCCAAGCAGCTTGAGCTCCGGCGCATATAGTCGCGCCAGCTCCCCGGTATAGAGCGCGGCGTGCCCGCCCTGCGAATGACCCCACACGACGAAGCGCTCGCTGGCGCCGGGCTCGGGCATGTTGATAGTGGCGCGCACCATGTCGAGCACGGCGCGGCCCTCGCTGACCCCGATCATGTAGGGATGGGTGCCGGGCGTGCCGAGGCCCGGATAGTCGGTCGCCGCCACTACGTAGCCGCGCGCGATCATCTCCGTCAGTCCCGGGATATCGTCGAACATCAGCGGCCACATGGAGGGCGCGCAGCGCCGCGCAACGCCGGTGGTCGGATGCGCCCAGGCGATCACGTTGCGCCCGGCCACCGGCGGCTGGCCGAGCGGATGGATGACCGCGCCGGAAACCGCGATCGGCTCGCCATGCAGGCCGATCGAGCGGTAGAGCACGCGATAGGCCTGCGCGCCCGCCGGCGAGTTCTCGAACGCAGCGATGCGGATCACGGTGCCCGGCTTGCCGAGAATGTCGGCCGGATCGACCTCGTAGAACTGCGCACGCGCCGGCAGTGCTGTAATGGCGGCCAGCACCGCCGCCGCGAACAGCTTCAACATGACTGGCTCCCCGTCTCGTCTTTTTGCCCTGCGGATGAGCCGCAAACTAGCATGCTGCTGGTACACGATCACGTATCCCGGCCAAGCGAGCGTGCGTGTGCACGCGAGCGCGAGCCGGGACCCAGGGTCGCAATCACCGCCCGTCGTATCGCCCCTGGACCCCGGCTCGCCGGCTTCGCCGCCGGCCAGGGAACGGGGCCCCCCGCGACAAGCGGCGTGCCGCCCGCTAGGATCGGCTCGCGCGTCACCG
>JAYUHJ010000008.1:0-2663 GCA_043767065.1 Hyphomicrobiales bacterium
GCATGATTGCCAGCGCCATCGGCGCGCGGCAAGCCGTCACCACGCTGGCCACCGTCGGCGTACTGCAGCAAACGCTGATCGGCGAGGCCTGCAGCCGCATCGCGCAGGGGGACGCGCACACGGCGCTGGTCACCGGGGCAGACGCGGGCTACAGAATGCTGCGCGCGAAGATTGCAGGGCAGCGGGCCAGCGAGCGCGACCCGGCGGATGACGCCATCGGGGAACCGGACACACTCAAATTGAACCCGCCACCAGAGGCGAGTTTAAGCAAGCCGGCGAAGTCCCCGGCCAGTTCGGCAACCAAACCCTCCTTGGTCGGCGTGAGCTTCACGCTACCGCCAAGGAGGGTTTTTATTTGGGCGCGCGCCCGCGCTATGTCGCGCATCGCGGCCGGCAGGTCATCCACCAGTTTTCGGTAACGGTCCATCGCACGCGGCAGGAACTCGGCCATCTTGTCGAGCGCCTTGGTGTCCACCCGCTGCGATGCCTCAAGCCGTGCCTTCTCTGCCTCGGCTTTCGCCAGTGCGGCGAGCAGTGAGGGCGAGTGAATGCCGGTCATGACGGCTGCCGTGAGGTTCTCAATCTCCGTTTGCACCTTCGCCAGTTGCCGTTCGTCCTGTGCCGCGTCCGGAGCCGTCCTGCGGCGTCGCTCGGCCATCTGGCGTGTGATCTCGCGTCGGAACAATTCCTGCGCCTCAGGCGTGAACAGCTCGCCCTTGATGCCTTCCAGCAATCGTTCTTCGACCACCCGGCGCGATACTCGCATGTCATTGGCGCAGAGGTGCTTGCTGCCGTTTGTGAAACTCGCGCAGCCGTAGGCGTACTGACTGACCATCACGAAGTTGGAACCGCACGTTCCGCACTTGAGGATGCCAGAGAGCAGGAATTTCGCACGTGGGCGGATGTCCTGCGTCGGGCTGTTGGTCCGTTCGCCTCGGCGGGCCTGCGCGCGCTTCCAGAGCTTGTCCGGAATGATCCGCAGTCGTTCATCCTCGACGACGATCCACTCACTCTCGGGGCGTGCCATGCGCTTGCGGCTGCCGGTGTCAGGGTCTTTGACCCAATCGCTCCGATTCCAGACGTAGCGCCCGGCGTATAGCGTGTTGTTCAGGATGCCGGTTCCCTTCTTGGGATCGCCGTGGATGCTTGACGCAAGCCATCCATTACAACGCCGTGTCGTTCGCTTCCAGGTCGAGCCAGGGGAGGGAATGCCGTGGCGGTTCAGTTCGCCAGCGATCCAGCGCGGCGAGTGTCCATCGGCGTACCACTCGAAAATGCGCCGAATGACCTTCGCTTGCTCGGGGTCGATTTCGCGCGTCACGGCGACGACGGCGGGGCGGCCGTATTGGTCGAGCTTCGAGAGATCGGTGATCGGAACATGTCGGTAGCCGTAGGCCCGGCCGCCGCAGTTGAAACCCTTGAGCGCCTGCCCGGTCTGGCCACGATGTGTTTTCTCGGCGAGGTCGTCAAGATAAATCTCGTTCATCATGCCGCGCACGGTCGCTTGAATCTTCGCGCCCTTCGTCGAGGAATCGTAACCGTCCGACACGCCGATGATGCGGATACCGGAGAAGGTGAGGCGACGGATCGTCTGTTTCGTCTCGATGTCATCACGCGAGAGGCGAGAGAGGTCATCTACGAGCAGCACGTCGAATGCCTTTGCCTTCGCTGCGGCGAGCATGGCCAGGTAGCCCGGTCGATTGTTCTTCGTGCCGCTGATGCCGGCGTCGGAGAATTCCTCGACGATCTTCCATCCTTCGCGCTCGGCGAAGCGTTGAAGGTTGCGGCGCTGATCTGCGATGCTGGCCTCGCGCTGCATGTCGGTGGAATAGCGGGCGTAGGTGGCGGCTTTCATTTGCACCCCTTCGTGTAAATAGCCTCGAATCTCTGAATGCGAACCGGAAATCCGTCATGATCCGTGCCCTGCACCTCATCGATCATCCCGAGATAGTTCGCGAGCGTGTGCATACTGTCTCCCTTCATGAGAGTTTTTTCGATTGTCGATTTCTTGACGGCAATGAAGAAGAAGCGATCAGCTAAATGTCGCCTCGCGCTAGGGCTCAGATCGTCCATCTGCGAGTTGTGGTATATGGCCCAGCCATCGACGATCTGCGTCAGCTTCCAAAATTGCCAGGTTCCCTTCGCCTCAATGACTTCGGTGTACCGGCCTTTCGACCTCGATTGAAGCTCCTCCGCGGTCGGGCATGTCGTCGCGTCAGCGCGCACAGCATCCCACTTTACAATCCACAAAATGAACGTCGCGATGATGAGCGCGGCGCCGATGACGGCATTCGCGGCTCTGCGGTGGGCTGTTGCCTTCTGGGTTGCACAATCTCGGGCGTTCATCGGTTCACCTCTTGGGCCGGCGGTACTTGGAAATCACAATGTCGAATCCTTCACGCGCCAGCTCAGACCACGGCCGCTTGATTCGTGCGGCGATGCGGTCGAGCTGCTCCTTGTGTCTCGCATCGACGTAGAAACTCAAGCGCAAACGATTCTTCATTTTTTTTGGTGCGGCCATATGTGAATACACTATGAGATCAGTGGTTCGGTAGCAAGTCGTCTGGCGCGCAGGAAAATGAATTCCGATAACTCTTTGATTCGCTGACCGGTACGATAACCCGCTCAAAGCGGGAGCCTGATTCAAGCGCCTGTGTCGCGTC
>JAYUHJ010000009.1:0-2661 GCA_043767065.1 Hyphomicrobiales bacterium
GGGCTCGTCCAACTGGGCGTTGGAGCCTCACCATGGCGATCACCCGCAGCGCGCATCGCATCAGCCACCTCGCCATGGTGAGGCTCAACTAAACGTTAGGCGCAATCACAGGGGAAGATATGAGCGACACAGCGATCCTGATCATCATAGGGGTGGTAGTCGCTCTGGTGATTGTGGTTTGGCTTCTTTATTTGGCCGCCGGTCTTGTTCTGATGTTCACCGCTTTTGTGACGGAACTTCCGACGATCGTGGCGGTTCTCATGTTCATTCTGTTTCCGCCGACCTTTATTGTCTTTCTCGTCGGGCTTGCGTTCATCAAGTTTGGGATCGCCGACGCGCTGGCATCGTCTGACTCCGGCCAGCCGGCCGTACGCATATCCGAACGAGATCGAAAACGCATCGCAAAGGAGCGAGCTGCAAAGGGGTATGACACGTAAACCGGAAAGGGTCTGTATGCCGCCTCGTCAATGGCGCCTGCGCCTAACCGCACGGTCGAGAGGGACGCGCGCAAAAGCGGCGCGCGCCCCTCACCGTGGTCGTTGGGCGGACCGGAGACGAATACTGCAACAATGATGCTTCGGAGGGTCGCCGCGGTCAGTTGCACAACAGCAGTCAACAGCTTGAAGGGGGCTTCGGGTGGATTTCGGTAGGCGCCGTCTTCTTTGGTTGGGATTGGCAGGGGTAGCAGCACCCATCTCGGCTTTTGCGCAGTCCACGCGCGATCTCCGGCGAATCGGTTTCATTACCCTGGCGTCGCTGTCGGACCCTCGAATTGAGGCGTTTCGCACAGGCATGCGCGAGCTTGGCTACATCGAGGACAAGTCGATCTCGATCGACTGGCGCTCGGCGGACGGAAATGCCGAACGTCTACCCGCCCTTGCCGATGAGATCGTACGCTTGAAGCCCGCCTTGATCGTCGCCGCGCAAACGCAGGCGATCTCAGCCGCAAAGCGGGCGACGAACAGAATTCCGGTCGTTTTCGTCGCGACGCCCGATCCGGTGAGCAGTGGTTTTGTGAACAGTCTTTCGCGGCCTGGCGGGAACCTCACGGGCCTATCGACGAGTGCCGTCGATCTCGGCCCCAAGCAAATCGAGCTTCTCAAGTCGGCACTTCCCAAGTGCTCACGCGTCGCGTTCCTGGCTAATCCCACCAACAATGCAAGCGTGACAGTGCGTAAGGTGATCGCGACGACGGCCCAAGAGATGAAGCTTCAGGTTCTGTCTCTCGATGCGCAGAACCTGCAGGAAATCGAGGGCGCCTTGGCCGAGGCCAAGCAATCGGGCGCCGATGCGGCCATTTTCGCGGTCGACGGGTTCTTCATTCAGGTGCGGTCGCAGATTGCCGCGTTCGCCTTGCGGCACAAGCTGCCCACCATGTTTACCCAGCGGGAGCATGTGGCGGCCGGTGGAATGATGAGTTACGGACCGAGCCTTTCCGCTCAATACCGGCGAGCCGCCTACTACGTGGATCGAATCCTCAAGGGAGCGAAGGTAGCCGAACTTCCCGTCGAGCAGCCGAACGTTTACGAGTTGGTCGTCAACTTGAAGACGGCAAGGGGGCTTGGCATCACCATCCCACCGTCGCTGCGGTTGCGAGTGGATGAGGTAATTGAGTAAATGAACGAACGAAACAGTGGCGCCGCCCAACATCACGCTGCAACGGACCGAGTGCTCGCGTTGCTCGCACGCGGCCGCTGAGCGCGAGCGTTAGCCGTCATATGAGCCGCCGACCTGATCCGCAGCACAAGGGCTCCCGGAGACCCGATATTCCGAGAACGGTACAGACTTCCATACTCACGAAGTCGCGGAGGCGATGCGCGCTATGTCTTTTTCTTGAATCTGGTGCCGCTGTCGTACGTGGTCAGATCGCACATATTGATCGAAACAGAGAGAATAACGGCGAGGAAAACCTTGCGTACCTGTGCCTTCGGCATCACGATGAATACGACAGTACCACTATGCAATCGAAGCGATTCCTCCCGGAGGAACTGACCGAAGCAAAAGTTGCCCTTGAATCTTGGGCGCAAAAGAAATTCGCCGAAGATCTGGAACCCGCCCCGTTGGGACAAAACGAGATTCCCAAGGTCCGCAGCCGCGTGCGACCGGAACTATTCGACCGAAGAGTCCCGATCTATCGGGCGTTTCATCGCTTTATCGTAGCCGTATCAAGTGAGCCGAATGCCTCAAATGCCGACCTTGCTGGCTTTGTAAGAGATACGCACGACGCTTTGTTCCTATTCGGCGAGAAAATAGAGGAGTACCTACATCAGGTTTACGTGAAGGCCATCGAACTGCGTTCTCTGCAGAGGCGGATGGCACACCCGAGCGCACAAACGGCGAATAACTGGGAGGAGATCGTAAATAAGGAGACTGACTGTTTGCTGTGGTTTAGCGAGCAACTCCGAAATGGAAAGCTGATCTTCTATCCATACCTGAAACTGTGATCTTCCGCAAAAAGAATCTGCCACTCTCACGGGATGACGGCTAACCACCCAGTGAACTCGGACGCGCGCGCCAGCATCGTGCCCCTCGAAACGTCGTGGGCGCGCGCCGGTTGCTGGGAACGTTATGCCGCAGGAAATGGCAGCCTTGACATGCCATATATGGTATAGGCACAATATGGCATGTGGCGCATCGAAGAGCACCGCCGCGTCGATAAGC
>JAYUHJ010000010.1:0-14909 GCA_043767065.1 Hyphomicrobiales bacterium
TGCGCTCCGCCGCACGCAGACGCTCCTCGGCGGCAAACATGTAGTCGCGCGTGAGCGGCACCGCGTCCTGCCGGCGCGCGAGCTGGGCCTGGAACACCATTAACCCCTGGTGGCGAAACGCCATTTCCGAAGCGGCCAGGTAGAATTCCCACATGCGACAGAAACGTTCGTCGTAGAGCCGCATGACCTCCTCGCGGCGGGCGAGGAAGCGGGCGCGCCATGCCTTGAGAGTCTCGGCATAGTGCAGGCGGAGGATCTCGATATCGGTCACCACTAGGTGTTGACGCTGGATCGCCGGCAACACTTCCGACAATGCCGGGATATAGCCGCCGGGAAAGATGTACTTTTTTATCCACGCGCTGGTCGCGGTCGGCCGTCGTGACCGGCCGATCGAATGCACTACCGCCACTCCATCCTCGGTCAGCAGCGCGCTGATCTTGCGAAAGAAAGCGTCGTAATGCACGAGGCCCACGTGCTCGAACATCCCGACCGAGACGATGCGGTCGAAGCGGCCTTCCAGGTCGCGGTAGTCCTCGATCTCGAACTTGATCGTGTCCTTGAGCCCGCGCTCCTGCGCCCGCTGCCGCGACACCACATATTGTTCGTCGGACAGCGTGCAACCCAGGACTCGCGCGCCGCACGTCTCGGCGAGATAGATCGCAAGTCCGCCCCAGCCCGAACCGATGTCGAGAACCTTCAGTCCCGGCTTGTCGAGCAGGAGCTTAGCCGCGAGGTGGCGCCGCTTGGCGAGCTGGGCGTCGTCGAGACTCATCTCCGGCCGTTCGAAATAGGCGCACGAATATTGCCGGTCGGAGTCGAGGAAGATCGAATAGAGCCTGCCGTCGAGATCGTAGTGGTGATGGATATTGCGGCGCGCCCGGATGCGCGGGTTGAACTGGGAAATGCGCCGCAAGACGAAACGGATGCCCGCAAGCAGAAGTGCGCCAGGCAGCGGCGGCACTGCGTAGTCCTGCGACATCACCAGATCGAGGAAGCTTGCAATGGAGCCGCGCTCGACACGGAACGTGCCGTTCATGAAGGCTTCGCCGAGCCGGAGTTCCGGATCAATGAGACTGGCGAGGAGCGCCCCCCGCGTCGTGAACGCGACAGCGACCGGCTCGCCGGTGCCGTCACCGACGGTAAACGAATTCCCCGACGGGAGCCTGACCTCCAACGTTCCCCGCCGGACGATATTCGCGAACGCTCGCTTGACCAACCGATCCATCGGGAGCCATCCCGGATGACGTGGCGGGGTCGTCCCCGTTAGACCCCGCTGTCACATTAGACCAAAGTCGCGTGACGACGGCAATCGCCGACTTCTGCCGCCACCTCAGGTCTTAATTCTTACCCTCGCCCTTCGCCTCGCCGGACTTCTTATCCCGCTTCTTGGCGGGCTTCTCGTCGGCGGGAGCGCCGGGAGCGTCCGCTTTGGCGGTCTTCTCGCGCTTCTTCTTGCCCGTCTTGGCAGCGTCCTCTTCCGCTGCAACCTCGCCCTCCGGCGCGGCTTCGGCGTCCCGCTTGGCCCGCCGCTCGAAGAACTTCTCCGCCTTGGCCCCGGCCACGGCCCGTTCCTCATCCTCGTCGGTCCGGGTCTTGGTGAGGTCCTCGCCGCGAGCTTGACGCTCGGACTCCTCGGCACTGCGCGCGACGTTCACCGTGATCGTGAGCACGACCTCCGGGTGGAGCTGCACCGGGACCTTGATCAGGCCGATCGACTTGATCGGCGTGTTGAGCACGATCTGGCCGCGATCGACCGTAAAGCCGCCCTGGGTGAGCGAACCCGCAATATCCCGAGTCGACACCGAGCCATAAAGCTGCCCGCCTTCGCCGGCCTGGCGCAGCAGCACGAACGTCTGGCCATCGAGACTCTTGGCGACAGTTTCCGCCTCGCCCTTGAGCTCGAGGTTTCGTGCCTCGAGCTGCCCCTTCATCGATTCGAACTTGGTGCGGTTGTCTTTGGTGGCGCGGAGCGCCTTGCCATGGGCCAACAGAAAATTACGCGCGAAGCCGTCGCGCACGCGCACGACATCGCCGATCTGGCCAAGCTTGGCTACGCGCTCCAGAAGAATTACTTCCATGACACTACTCCTTCAGGTTTCCGGGTAGATGGGGTTGAGAAGGGGGGCCGCCCCGCCCCGCGAAGCGGCCGCGCAGGCCGATTGCGGCATCGATGAGGCCGAGCAGCGCCGCCAGCACCAGCGGCCATCCGAGGACGAGGACCAGCGCCCAGACGGCGCCGATAATAAAGCTGCGAGCCGCGAGCCCCGCGGTAATCGAGTGCAACACGGCGAGACCGGCGAGTGCATAGGCCATGAAAAGCGTAGCCGCGAACAGCGCCGCCACCAGCGAGACCATTCCCGACATGAACGAGAGCGCGAGCGCGGCAGCGAGTGCGATCGAGGTCGCGGTCGGCAGCGTCATCGCAGGAATATCCGGCCACGGTCGCTTCAGTCGGCCGGAGGAACGCGCGATGCGCGCGGCAAACCACAAATTGGCGAGGTTCGTCAGCATCATCAGTAGCGCCGCCATGATCGGCAGCACGGCGACCAAGAGATCGATGAGCCGCGCGGGATCAGTGCCGTTCGGCATCCGCAGTGGAGCACCCGGGGCTAACCCGAGCTGCACGCGGAGCACTCGCTCGAGCGCCGAGCGCAAGCTCGTCTGGTAGCTCTCGAAGTCGTAACCGAAGGCGGGGATGACGAGCGTCACGGTCAACGCCGCGATGATCGCGGCTGCAAGCACCAGTCGCCCTGCCGGATACCAGTCGAGCCCTCCTGGCGCCGACGGTTCCGGCCGGGCCAGGAGCGCGAGATAGGCGAGGATCGCCGCCGGCAATCCCACCCCGATCAAATAGGAAAACGCAAACCAGGGCCCAAGCAGGATACCCATGGCGAGCGCGGCGATTGCAGCTGCAGCGGCGCCAGCTACGTGGCTCCATGCCATGCCGGCGAGCAGGATCGGCAACGGTGCCAGATAGAACAGGCCCACGGCCAGCAACGAGCCGGATGAGACGGCCGCGAACAAAAGCGCGGACGCAGCGCCAGCGCTTAGGCTGATCAGGATGATCTGCAACATCGTCGAGCTGTCCCGCCCTTCAGCGGTTAGGGGCTTGCGCCCCAACCATGGCCCCCGGGATCATCCCGACGGCTGACACGCTAACCGGGCGGCGTACCGCCCGGCACCTTCACCGAATTACGTAAGGCAGCAGCCCCAGGAAGCGAGCACGCTTGATCGCCTGCCCGAGTTCGCGCTGCTTCTTCGCCGAGACCGCGGTGATCCGGCTCGGCACGATCTTGCCGCGCTCCGACACGTAACGCTGCAGGAGTTTCACGTCCTTGTAGTCGATCTTGGGCGCATTGGCGCCCGTGAACGGGCAGGTCTTGCGCCGGCGGAAGAAGGGGCGGCGTCCGCTGCTTTGCTGGAAGCTCACGGGGTGACCTCCTCGGCCGCGATGGGATCGAGGGCAAGATCGTCGCCTTCACCGCCCCGATCGCGCCGGCGCTCGCCGCGCCGTTCCTCGCGCCGCTCCTCGCGGTCGCGCTTCTGCATCATGATCGTCGGGCCCTCGTCGAACGCCTCGATGCGGATCGTCATGAAGCGGAGCACATCCTCGTTGATGCGCATCTGGCGCTCCATCTCGGTGACGGCCGCCGGGGGCCCATCGATGCCGATATAGGCGAAATGCGCCTTGCGGTTCTTCTTGATGCGGAAATTGAGCGTCTTCACGCCCCAGTATTCGGTCTTGGCGATGGTTCCGCCGTTGCTTTCGATGACGCCCTTGTACTGGGTCGTCATGTCTTCGACCTGCTGCGCGGTCACGTCCTGACGCGCGAGGAACACATGCTCGTAAAGCGGCATGAAGTGCCTTTCCGTTTCTGCGGCCCGGCGCCGAGCCCTTCGAGCCTCTGGAAAGGCTCGAGAGTCGAAGGCGGAGACACGGGACGTCGGGCGATTTGCCCTACCGCGTATGCGGCCGTCCGTTTAGCCCCCGGCCGGGACCATGTGGCGGTGCTTATAGGCGGTTTTGAGCGCGAGGCAACCCCGCGGCGTGGCTCAAGCTGATGAATGCCCGTCCAGGCCGATGCTTGACAGGGCTTGCGCGCCCAGTCTCTTTCGGGCCCGAACCGAGCAGGGATCCGAGCGCCGTGACGACCGCTTTCATGTTTCCAGGTCAGGGCAGCCAGGCCGTCGGCATGGGCAAGGCGCTCGCCGGCGCGTTCCCGGCCGCGCGCACCGTCTTCGACGAAGTCGATGCGGCGCTCGGCGACAAGCTCAGCCAGATCATGTGGGAAGGTCCGGCGGAGAAGCTGACCCTTACCGAGAACGCACAGCCCGCGCTCATGGCTGTATCGCTTGCGGCAATTCGCGTTCTGCAGACGGAAGCCGGGCTCGATCTGGTGCGCGACGTGAAGTTCGTCGCCGGCCATTCGCTCGGCGAGTATTCGGCACTCGCCGCCGTGGGCACGTTTTCGCTCGCCGATACCGCGCGCTTGCTGCGCATCCGCGGACAGGCGATGCAGCGGGCGGTGCCGGTCGGGCAGGGTGCCATGGCGGCGCTGCTCGGCGTTGATATCGACACGGCCAAGGCCGTGGCCGCCGAGGCGGCTCAGGGTCAGGTCTGCGACGTTGCCAATGACAACGCGTCCGGCCAGATCGTCGTCTCCGGGAACAGGACTGCTGTTGAGCGCGCGGCCGAGATCGCCAAGGCGCGCGGGGCGCGAGCCATGATGCTGCCGGTGTCGGCGCCCTTCCACTGCGCGCTCATGCAGCCGGCGGCCGATGCCATGCGCGAGGCGCTTGCCAAGGTGAAGGTTCTGCCGCCCAAGGTGCCGTTGATCGCCAATGTGACCGCCGCTCCGGTGCGCGAACCGGCGGAGATTGTGCAGCGGCTGGTCGAACAGGTGACTGGTACAGTTCGCTGGCGCGAGTCGATCGTCTATCTTGTCGGGCAGGGGGTAACCCGGCTCGTGGAGGTCGGCTCCGGCAAGGTGCTCACCGGCCTTGCCAGGCGCATCGCCAAGGAAGCCGCCACGCAGACGGTCGAGAAACCCGAAGACGTCGCCGCCTTCAAGGCGGTGCTCGGAGGTTCCTGATGTTCGATCTCACCGGCAAGACCGCGCTGATCACCGGCGCCTCCGGCGGCATCGGCGGCGCGGCGGCTCGTGCGCTGCATGCGCAAGGCGCGACAGTCGCGATCTCGGGTACGCGCAAGGATGCGCTCGAAGCGCTCGCGGCTACGCTCGGCACCCGCGTGCATGTGCTCCCGTGCGATCTCTCCAAACCAGAGCAAGTGGAAAAGCTCGTCCCCGATGCGGAAGCAGCGATGAAGCAGCTTGATATTCTCGTTTGCAACGCCGGCATCGCGCGCGACAATCTGCTCGTGCAAATGCGCGATCAGGAGTGGGATGACGTGATTGCGGTGAATCTCAGCGCGACGTTCCGCCTCGCACGCAAGGCCGTCGCCGGCATGATGCGCCGCCGCTTCGGGCGGGTGATCGGCATCACCTCGGTCGTTGCCGTCACCGGCAACCCGGGCCAGGCCAACTACGCCGCCGCCAAGGCGGGCATGATCGGGCTGATGAAGTCGATTGCTCGCGAATATGCCAAGCGCGGCGTTACCGCCAATTGCGTCGCCCCCGGCATGGTCGCAACCGCGATGACCGACAAGCTCAGCGACAAGCAGCGCGAGGCGATCCTGTCATCGGTGCCGGCCGCGCGCCTGGGGACGCCGGACGAGGTCGCCGCCGCCATCGTATTCCTCGCGTCCAACGAGGCCGCGTACGTGACCGGCGAGACCCTGCACGTCAATGGTGGGATGTCCATGACCTGAAGTGGCGCAAGGGGTTACGGGGTATCGCCCCTTGCTGGCCTTGGACTTTTAGGTATTGTAACCAGCGCGAAATTGGTTCATCCGTTGCGCCTCGCCGCGCGACGGCACAAAACTCCCGAGGCTGACAAGGGTGGGTCGATGAGCAATATTTCCGAGCGGGTGAAAAACATCGTCGTCGAGCACCTTGGGGTCGATCCCGAGAAGGTGACCGAGAGCGCAAGCTTCATCGACGATCTGGGCGCCGACAGCTTGGATACGGTCGAGCTCGTCATGGCTTTCGAGGAGGAGTTCGGCTGCGAAATCCCCGACGATGCGGCGGAAACGATCCTGACCGTCGGCGATGCCATCAAGTTTCTCGAGAAGAGCTCTCCTGCTGCCTGACGTGGGTCGAGGCGGAGAGCGAGACTGAACAGCGCCGGGGCTGACGTCTTCGGCGCCGGGGAATTACGCATGCGGCGTGTCGTCGTCACTGGCCTCGGAATGGTGTCGCCGCTTGGCTGCGGCGTCGAGGTCTCGTGGAGCCGGCTCCTGGCTGGCAAGAGCGGCATCTCGCGCATCAAGCATTTCGACGTCTCCGACCTGCCTAGCAAGATCGCCGGAGTCGTGCCTCGCGGCGACGGCAGCAACGGCACCTTCAATCCCGATCAATGGATGGAACCGAAGGAGCAGCGCAAGGTCGATCCGTTCATCGTCTATGGGATGGCCGCCGCGACCCAGGCGCTCGACGATGCTGGCTGGCACCCGACCGCTTACGAGGACCAGATCGCCACCGGAACGCTCATCGGTTCCGGTATCGGCGGCATCGGCGGCATCGCCGACGCCGCGATCACACTGAAAGAAAAAGGTCCGCGCCGCATTTCACCGTTCTTCATCCCGGGGCGCATCATCAATCTCGCGCCCGGCTACGTCTCGATCAAGCACGGCCTCAAGGGCCCGAACCATTCCGTCGTCACCGCCTGCTCGACGGGTTCGCACGCGATCGGCGATGCCGGCCGGCTGATCGCGCTCGGCGATGCCGACGTGATGGTGGCGGGCGGTGTCGAATCGCCGATTGACCGCCTTTCGATAGCCGGGTTTTGCGCTTGCCGCGCGCTCTCGACTTCGTTCAACGACACGCCGGAGAAGGCCTCTCGGCCCTACGACAAGGATCGCGACGGCTTCGTCATCAGCGAGGGCGCGGGTGCGGTGGTGCTCGAAGAGCTGGAACACGCCAAGGCGCGCGGCGCGAAAATCTATGCTGAGTTGATCGGCTATGGCCTTTCGGGCGATGCCTTCCACATCACGGCGCCCGCCGAGGACGGCGATGGCGCCTATCGCTGCATGCAGTCGGCGCTCAAGCGCGCCGGCATCACGCCATCCGAGGTTGATTACATCAACGCTCACGGCACCTCGACTCCGCTCGGCGACGAGATCGAACTGAACGCCGTGGCGCGGCTCGTAGGCAATGCCGCGGGCCGGATCTCCATGTCCTCCACCAAGTCCGCGATTGGGCATCTCTTGGGCGCCGCCGGGGCAGTGGAGGCCATCTTCTCGGTGCTGGCGATTCGCGACCAGATCGCGCCCCCGACGATCAATCTCGATAATCCTTCGGTCGAAACGCCGATCGATCTCGTGCCGCGCACCGCGCGCAAGCGTGAGATCAACACTGTGGTGTCGAACTCCTTCGGATTCGGCGGCACCAACGCCACGCTCGTACTCCGCCGGTTCGACGCTTGAAATTGCCGGCTGCGAAGCGCTTTCCCGGCTTCGCCATAATTCTCGCTAGGTTGGCCGACTCGCTTCGGGCTTGCGAACGTGCCATCGAAACGCGACACTCTCCGGATCAATCCCGGTACTCGAGTATCATTTGGCGTTGCGTCCCATAAGGTCTGCCGCGGGCGGCCTGCGAGACGGACGTTCACGTTTTTCGAAGCAAGCCGACCAGGAACGGAAGGCCCATGGTGGACGAGCGTAGAGGACGCCGAGGCGATGAGATGGATGCCGCGCCCGAGAGCGAGGAGCGGCCGATCATCCATCCCAAGAGTCCGCGCCAGGCGTTAATGGCAGAGGTGCTTCCGCCGCCGCCGTACTCGCGCCGCGCGCGCCATCCGATCGTAGTGATCGGAAACGCGGTGCTGACCGCGATTGTGCTTTTGATCATCGCGGGCGGCGCCGGCTTCTATTTCGGCAAACAGCGCTACGAGGCGCCGGGCCCGCTCGACCGCGAGCGCACGGTCGTGATCCCGCGCGGCGGCATCCGCGATACCGCCGATCTCCTCCGCCGTGAGGGGGTGATCGATCAGGCGTTCCTGTTCGTTGGTGCGGCTACGCTCCTGCGGGTGACCAACGATGTTAAGGCCGGCGAATATCTGTTCGAGCGCAACGCAAGCATACGCGACGTGCTGGACACGCTCGTGCAGGGTCAGGCCATTCAGCACCAGGTTACGATCGCCGAGGGTCTGACCAGCGAACAGATCGTGCAGAAGCTGATGGAGGCCGAGTTGCTCGTCGGCACGTTGCGCGAGATTCCGCGCGAGGGCACGTTGCTTCCGGAGACCTATAAAGTCACCCGCGGCACCACCCGCGAACAGGTGATTGCCCGTATGGCCAACGCGCAGAAGCGTATCTTGCAAGAGGTTTGGGAGCGCCGCGCGCCCGACCTGCCGGTCAAGTCGGCCGAGGAACTCGTAGTTCTCGCCTCGATCGTGGAGAAGGAGACCGGCAAGGCCGATGAGCGCAGCCGCGTCGCCGGGGTCTTCGTCAACCGCCTCAATCGCCGCATGCGGCTCGAGTCAGATCCAACCATTGTGTACGGGCTGGTCGCCGGCAAGGGAACGCTCGGCCGCGGCATCCTGCAAAGCGAAAAGGCTCAGGCGACGCCGTACAATACGTATGTGATTTATGGTTTGCCGCCCGGCCCGATCGCGAATCCCGGGCGCGCGTCGCTCGAGGCTGCCGCCAACCCGTCGCGCACGCGCGACTATTACTTCGTCGCCGACGGCACCGGTGGGCACGTATTCGCCGAGACCTACGACCAACATCTGAAGAACGTGGCGCGTTGGCGCGAAGTCGAGCGCGAACGCCGCGGTGCGGCACCCGTAAGCACGGGCGCACCGGTGCCAACTGCGTCTGAGTTCGCTCCAACCCCGACCCTCACGCCGAACTCGCCTGGACGCACCAAGCAGGGCCAGCGCCCGACTCCGCGCACACAGTGATAGCGCGCCCTTGAGGGGCTCACGCGGCGCGGTTAAGGTCCGCGCCGTTCCTTCCTGGACTGGGCCGAGCGATGTCCCTTGCGAGCATGACCGGCTTCGCCCGCGCCCAAGGGGTGGCGGCTACCTACGCCTGGGCCTGGGAGATCAAATCCGTCAACGGCAAGGGCTTGGATCTGAGGTTGCGCCTGCCGCAAGGTTGGGATTCGGTGGAGAGCGCGGTCCGAACCGCGGCTAGCCAGCGCGTCACGCGCGGAAACGTTTCTGCGACGCTCGAAGTACGCCGTGAGGACGCGGTGCCCACGGTGCGCGTCAATGCGCCGGTGCTCGATGCGGTGCTCGCGGCGATCCGCGAGGTGTCGAAGCGCGTGGAGGCGGAGCCGCCGACGCTCGATGGAATCCTCGGCCTCAAGGGCGTGATGGACATAGCCGACGCCGAAGAGAATGCGGAAGCCCGCGCCGCGGCCGAAGTTGCCGTCGTCAAGGGCTTCGAGCAGGCGCTCGCCTCGCTCGTGAAAGAACGCGAACGCGAGGGCGCGGCGCTCGGCCGAATACTTTCAGGGCACATGGAATCGATTGCCAAGCTCGCGGCCGCGGCCGAGAGCAATCCCGCGCGCAAGCCTGAAGCGATCCGCGCGCGCCTTGCCGAACAGGTCAAGGCGCTGCTTGCCACCGGCGAGCGGCTCGAGCCGGACCGGCTGCACCAGGAGGCGGTACTCCTGGCGGCCAAGGCCGACGTGCGCGAGGAACTGGACCGGCTGGCGGCGCATATCGAGGCCGTTCGCGCGCTCCTGCGTGACGGAAAGTCCGTCGGGCGGCGCCTCGATTTTCTCGCCCAGGAACTCAACCGCGAAGCCAACACCCTGTGCTCCAAGGCGAACGATGTTTCGCTCACGGCGATCGGGTTGGATCTTAAGGCCACGGTCGATCAGTTCCGCGAGCAGGTGCAGAACCTCGAATGAAACGGGCGTCCAGGAGGCTGAAGCCAAAGCGTCGCAAGCGGGCCGCGGCGCGGCGTCGAGGGCTCATGTTCGTGCTCTCGTCGCCCTCGGGCGCCGGCAAGACCACGCTGACGCGGCTTCTGCTCGATCGCGTTCCGCGCATGCGGCTTTCGATCTCCGCGACTACGCGTCCGCGCCGGCGGAGTGAAGTCGAGAGCGTGCACTATTACTTCGTCGATCCGAAACGGTTCACAGCGATGCGCAGAGCTGGCGAGCTCATGGAATCGGCGAAGGTACACGGCAACTATTACGGCACGCCGAAGGCTCCCGTTGAGCGCGCGCTGAAGGCCGGGACCGACATGCTTTTCGATATCGACTGGCAAGGCGCCTTGCAGCTTTACAGAAAGGCGCGGCCGGATGTGGTCAGCATCTTCATTCTGCCGCCCTCGATCGATGAACTGCGCAAGCGTCTCGCACGCCGCGCCGAAGACGATCCCAAGACGATCCGCAAGCGGCTGGCGAACGCCCTGGAAGAGATCGGCCACTGGAAGGAATACGATTACGTGTTGGTCAATAAAGACCTCAATCGCTCTTTTTCCGATCTCCGCGCCATCGTGGCCGCCGAGCGCGCACGCCGCGAACGGAAGTCGCCGACTGTCCGCGTGCGGAGGGTGGCGCAACGTCTGAAGCCTACGCGCCAGCCACGTCTACGCACTTTCGTGCGTTCGCTTCAGGAAGATCTCTGAAGTCTCGGCGCCGCGTTCATGCGCGCGAGCTCATTGGTGAGCCTAACAAAGCCCTCGACCGGAATTTCCTCCGCCCGCTTGGTCGGCTCGATGCCCGCGGCGGCAAGCAGCGCCAGCGAGTCGACGCCGAGCGTCTTCAAGCTCTGGCGCAGCATCTTGCGCCGCTGGCCGAATGCGGCTTCGGTCACGCGCTCGAGCAGTCCGCGATCGCAGGAAGCGGGCGAAGGGCGCGGAATGAGCTGCACGACCGACGACGTCACCTTCGGCGGCGGCACGAAAGCGGCGGGCTTCACGTCGAACAGCACGTTCGCCTGCATACGCCAGCCCACCAGCACGCTGAGCCGCCCGTATTTCTTCGAGCCCGGCCCGGCGGCGATCCGCTCGGCGACCTCGCGCTGGAACATCAGCACGGCGGAATCGTACCACGGTGGCCAGGGCTCGATGCTGAGCCAGTGCACCAGCAGCGTGGTTGCGACGTTATAGGGAAGATTGGCGACGATGCGCACCGGGCCGGGACCGAAATAGGGCCGGGGATCCACCACCAGCCCGTCGCCCTGCACCACCACCAGCCGCCCGGGAAAATGTTGCACCAGCTCTTCGAGCGCCTGAACGCTGCGCGGGTCGCGCTCGATCGCCACGACGCGCCGTGCACCTTGCGTCAAGAGCGAGCGCGTAAGCCCGCCCGGGCCGGGGCCGACCTCGAGTACGCTGGCACCCTCGAGCGGGCCGGCGGCGCGCGCGATGCGTGCGGTCAGATTCGGATCGAGAATGAAATGCTGCCCCAGCGACTTCTTGGCCGAGATCCCGTGGCGCCGGATCACATCGCGCAATGGCGGCAGTTCGTCGGTGTCGTTCATACGGCTTTCGCGAGGCGCCGGGCGAGCTTCAGTGCCGCCAGCAGACTCGAAGGATTAGCGCGGCCGGTACCCGCGAGGTCGAAGGCGGTGCCGTGATCGGGCGAGGTGCGCACAAAAGGAAGCCCAAGAGTGACGTTGACCGCGCGCTCGAAGGCGAGCGTCTTGATCGGCGCGAGTACTTGGTCGTGAAACATCCCCAGTGCCACATCGTAGCGGATTCGCGCTTCGGCGTGAAATAAACTGTCGGCCGGATGCGGCCCAGTCACCGCGATTCCCTCGGCCTTGAGCCGCTCAAGAGCCGGCCGGATCACGGTTTCTTCCTCCTGGCCGAGTGTTCCGCCTTCCCCGGCATGGGGATTGAGGCCGCAGGCCGCCAGCCGCGGGCGGGCAATGCCGAATCGCCGCACCATCTCGCCGGCTACGATCCGGCCGGTTTCGACGATCAGGTCCGTCGTCAGCAGCCGCGGCACCTCGGCGAGCGGCACATGGATCGTGACCGGCACGACCGCTAGCTCCTCGCACCAGATCAGCATGACCGGCCGCGGCACCTTGGCGCCTGGCACCGCTGCCAGATGCGCGAGATATTCGGTATGGCCGGGAAAGGCAAAGCCGGCCTTCTGCATGATCGATTTTGCAATCGGATTGGTGACGACCGCCGCCAATTTACCCGCCCGCACGAGCTCGACCGCGCGCTCGATAGCGGCACGGGCGAGCGGCGCGCTGGTTGCGTCCGGTTTGCCCGGTGCGGCCTCAGATGGGATTCCGACGGGAAGTACGGGGAGCGAACCGGCGAAGCGGGACGCCGCTTGCGCGGCATCGCTCTCAGTGAGCTTCACGTCGAGACCGAGCAGCCGCGCGCGGGCCGCAAGCAGCTTGGGGTCGCCTACCAGCAAGAAGGGAGGGACGCCGCGAGCGTCGCGATCGGCCCATAGCGCAAGCGCGAGGTCTGGACCCACGCCGGCGGGCTCGCCGAGCGTGAGCGCAAGCGGCAAAGTCATCGCCGCGGCTCTGCGGTGTTCCGGTATTCGATGATTGAACGGCTGCGGAACTTGTCGAGCAACTCTTTGTCGCCGACCTGGATGCGCTTGCCCAGAAGCTCTTCGCGCATCTCCCGGCGCGACGAAACGTCGGCGATCGTTTCCTTACGGTCGCAGACGGCGACCACTTCGATGCCGCCCGGGATCGGCTCCGGCGGCGTGAGCGCTCCGATCGGCGTCTTGTCGAGGAGCTCGCGCAGGCGTGTGTTGAGGTCGGTGGAGAGTCGTGTAACCGGGTCCTTCACCACCACCTCGCGCTGCTGGCGCGCAATCGTGAATCCGTCCTGGCAATTGGTGAATGCCTTGCGGAACGCTTCCGCCTCGCGCACGCGCGTCATGCGGACTGCATCGCTCGATCCGCGCGGTACGACAAAAACGATCTGGCGAAGCGAGTATTGGGTGGCGCTGATCTGCACAGTCTGGCCGCGCGACATGAGCAGCGCAACGATGTCGGCGTCGCGCACCATGAACGAGGCCGGCGATTGCTGTTGCATCACTTGCCGCCACGAGGTCTCGGCGCGAATCCGGTTCTTGAAGCGCGGCACATCGACCCCCGCCCTGGTGAGCTCGACCGCGAAGTCGACGATCTTTCGCCCGGTGCTTTGTGCCATCTGACCGAACAGCCGATCGACATCGCTGTCGGTGACGATGATGCCGAGGCGCGCGCCCTGTTGAATTTTGACCTGCTCGTTGATCAGCTCTTCGATCACTTCTTGGCGCGGCGGCGAACGGCGGGTCGATACCTGATGGAGTTTCAGACGTTGAGCCACGTCGAGAGCGGTGATCGGCTGGCCATTGACGAGCGCCACGACCTGTTGCGCAGCCGCGGGCGCCGGCAGAAGCGGCAGTAGCCCGGCCATGATCGCAAACACAAAGCCGGCAAATATCCGTCTGGCCCGGATCTGCCCTGTAGCGACTTTCATCGGAACGTCGAACTCCCTGACACCGTGCGGCACGGCATCCACATCATACCTCATGCGGGATACCTCATGCGGGCGATTTCTGCGGATCTTGAGCGTGGTTCTCAAGCATCCGCCGCTTCCGGGCTTTTCGGCGATGCGGTATCGGTCAGCGGTCCCCGGTAAGTCCGGAGGTGAACCCGGTGCCTCCAAGGGTCCGCAGGTTCACCCGCAATAGGAATCGATGGTCCGTTTGGGTGTTCCCGCTCACTGTATAGTCAGCGATGTACTGCCCCGTGATCGCGAAGCATTCGTCGAGATAGCTTACCGCGAGCATGCCGAGATCGATCTTTTCACGCGCAAAGTCGTAACGAACGCCGCCGCTGACCGCCCAGTTTGTCGTCACTTTGACGGCCGCGTTCTGGAATATCCCTTCGCGTCGCTCGAAGAATCCGATGAGCGGCTGTGCTTCGTAGCGGGCATAAATGGTGGAAAGCGAAACCAGGCCGAAGCTGGCACTTGCTTCAAGCTCGAAGCGGCGAACGGCCAGCGTGTCCTTGTCGAAGCGATAGCGATTAACGAACAGGAGATTGCGGTTGGTCTGCAGCGAAACACGCGCGACGTAATCGGAGATATCGTTGTCGAGTCCCGATTGCAGGCCCGTATTGGCCGCGTCGCCGAAGGCGAAGGAATTGCGGCCGAACAGGTGAAAGGACTGGCCGGCCAGCGCGTTGAAGGTGCCGAGGAAGTTGATGTTCGCTGTGTACTGCGCCCCCACGTTCAGACGTGTGCCGCCTTCGATTCGGTCGAAGCCGGAATACTTGTTGATGGAGAACAGATTGGTGTCGTCGAAGATGAGACTCTGAGCGTCTTCGTTCGGGAAGCGGCCGATCTGTGTCTCGTTCGGCCGGATGACGAGCTGGGCGATCGGCTCGATGGTCTGCGTGCCCCAGGAATGAGCCGAGATGAAGGGCCAGCGGGTCTCCACGCCGACCGCAGGCATGCCGCGCACCAGCGATTCCGGGTCTGTGCTGATGAAGCTTGCGACCGCCGGATCGGGCGCGATCCTGCGGTAAGCGACGTCGCCACGAACGACCACGAAGGGCGTGAACATCTGCCCCCAGCTATTGATGACCGTTTTTCGCCAGGTCATGTCGGCCGATGCGCGCGTGTATTCGCCGGGTGCGCCGCGCAAGAGGCAGTTCGTGGGGTTAGGCATGAGCATTATTTGGCGGCTATCGCAGCTTTGAAGAGCAATGGCGGTTCCGTTGATCGGATCGAAGTCCGCATCCCTGCGCGACAAGCTGGTAAGATTCACGCGGAACCCGAGCTCGCCGCCGGCAACCGGTTTGCCGAAGATGTACGAGTAGTCGAGGATCGGATGAATCAGCGGCTGCTCGCCGCTGCG
>JAYUHJ010000011.1:0-6247 GCA_043767065.1 Hyphomicrobiales bacterium
GACGGGCGACCCATGGTCGAATAATGAGGGGCCAGTTCGGCGCGAAGCCAGGACAGATCAAGAGCAGCATCGATCATGCGCACCAGATGATCGTCAGGAGCCGCGTCGCAGAGGTGAAACTGGTAGAACAGTTGACCGTGTTCGCTCTTCAGCCGGCCCATCATGGCTTGCCCTCGCCGATGTTCGTGTCAGCGAGACGGAATCACGGTTCGCCACATACCTCAACGGACTTCTGCAACAAAATCGGCACTTAAGAGACATTCCGTGACTGCGGTAGAGGGTCTGTTTTTGAGTGCAAAGCGAACAATAACCAACCGTGCCAATCAACCTCGATTTATGGTCGAGACGCGTCAGCATGCGCATTGATACACATGGCGCAACGATGTTGCTCAGTTTTTCTGGGGTACGCCTGCGGGTACGATACATTTCGACGCAGGACTTTGCCGAGTCAATTCAAGGCGTTACGCCCTCAGTGTGATTCCAGCCCTGGGCACCATAGGCTTATAATCCTAGATGTATAGGACAAGGTTAGAGCAAACCTGTCCGCTCATGACGACACAGCGGACTTAAACCAATCTTCTCTCAAGGCCTGCTTCTGACCCAAAACGGACATCCGGATGGCTCCGCGGAGATGCCGTCCTGCAAGACGCCAAGGTTCGTGAGTGCGTGGTTGAGAGTTTATTTGCACCTCTCTGAGCAGTGGTTCACGCCACCGTCTCGGTCTGATGCCGAAACATCGCGCGCCGCGCCTCGTCGTCCATTTCAGTCTTGAATTTATAGTTCTCCTTCAGCGCGACCGCGCGCACCGCGGCTGCCCGCGCATTGATTTCATCGACGAGACGCTTCAGGTTGGGAAATTTCGCCCAAGCCTGCTCGCCAAGAACGGTAGGCATCAGCCGCGCCCAACCCCACACGTCCATATCGACGATCGTATAAGCATCGCCCAGCATGTAGCGCTGCTTGGCAAGGCGCGCATCGAGAATACCGAAATGCCGCAGCGCTTCAAACATGTAGCGATTGATCGCGTAAGGAATCTTGTCGGGCGTGTAATGGCGGAAATGCACTGACTGGCCGGAATAGGGGCCGACGCCGCTCGCGACAAACATCAGCCACGACAACAGCTCGCCCCGTGCTTTCGGCGAGTTCGGCGGCAAAAACTTTCCGGTCTTCTCGGCGAGATAGAGCAGGATCGCGTTGCTGTCGAATACAACGACATCGCCATCGACGATCGCCGGCACCTTGGCGTTCGGATTGATTTTGAGATAGTCCGGCTTGTGCTGAGCGCCCGTGCGGGTGTCGATGGGAATGGGCTCATAGGCCACACCCGCCTCTTCCAGGAAAAGTGCGACCTTCGTCGGGTTGGGAGCTCCGCTGTAGTAGAATTTGATCATGATCTCGCCTCTTTGCCTCCAGCCAATATTCCCCAGTTGAATTCTGGAACTTCGTAGACGATAGCAGATGGCGGCGTTTCCTGGGAGCTCCAGGCGGCCACGTAGTACTCCTGGCGTTTCCGTCGTTCCCGATGTCCTCAACCATGTTTGATCAGCTGGGTTCTTTTTGTGAGTAACGCGCTCAACAGTCCCGTTCCCGCAACGATCGTGTGCAGGATGGTGTCGACGCGGTTGAAGGCCGCCAATCCGAGAAAGTCAGGTTTCGTCCAGCCGACAATTGCGACCGCGCCCCAAAGAATGCCGTTGGTGAGTGCAAACAGCCGGTATTGCGGTTCCAGCTTCTTGACGATGATGAACACGGCCCAGACGCCGATCAGCACGTGCAGCGCCTTATGCCCTGCCTCCAGCGTGACGCCTTCGGTAATAAGTTCAATAGCCAACGTGATGCCGACCGCGACCAAGAACAATCCGCCGACGATCCACGTATAGAGTTTTGCGAGGTTCATCTGATCTTGGCTCCGTCCGGCAGGTCAGCGCCCTTGCGGCTGCGGGCCATTATGCGGCCAGTCCATACTAGACGCCACGATTGCGACCGTGCGCGCTAATGTCCACACATCGGGGTGAAGCAGCCTCAACGCAGATACGCTGCTACTTCTGAGATTGACCCAAATCGTACGTTCGCGCGCGCTTCGTGATCTTCGGAGTCGATCTTTAGCCAAATATCCCCGTTCGCCAAAGATGCCAGCGACATGTCACGCTATCGGCAAGACGAAACCGGCTCACGGCGCCCGGTGGATAGAGCTCTTGGGCCGGAAGGCGTGGAAGGCGAAGGCGAACGGCAGGTCGTAGGGGACATCCTCGAGCCGGTCGCCGACGCGCCGCTGCACCACTACGTTTCCGACCTCGCGGCCTGATGCGATCTCGCGCGCGTCGAGCGCCGAAGCCTGGCCCGGCTCCCACTTGAGCACGAGATCCCCGCTCACGATCTCGCGATTGGCGCGCAGGAGCTCGAGCGCCCAGGCTTCGTGCTTGCCCGGCGAAACCTCGACCGCAATCACCCGCTCCATCGCATCGATGCCGTCCGGCATGCCGCCCTCGTAGAGGAACGGCCAGCGGCCGATGGTGTCGTAGCCGCCGTAGGGATTCGTGCCATAGGGCCGCAGTTCCGAGTTTGTAGGCACCAGTACCTTTCCGTTCGGAAAACGTTCGCGGAAGCGCGCGAAGGACTCAAGCCGCGACGGAACGAGCTTGAGCGTCCTGCCGGTCAGTTCGCCGACGATGGCTTCCCCGGTGAATTGTTGCCACCAGCTCTCGGTCTGGCGGTCGTACATGACCAGATCGGAATTGCGCAGCTTGCCGGTGGTACCGAAGTCGAGCGTGCGGCCATCGAGCTCGCGACGGAACACAAGTGATGTATTGCAGAGCGGACAATAGGTGATGGCGACCGGTACGCCGCCGACGGTGTCGTTGACGATTTCGTGCCAGATCAGGATGCGCAGCGGATAGGCGCGGGCGTCGCTACCAACGGACAACGAAATCACCGGTTCCACATCGGCGATGCCGGCAGACCATCTGCTCGCCTTGCCGGCGACGAGATGCTCGAATTTGGGCGCATCGACCGGGGGAATTCCGTCCTTGGGCAGGCCGCCCGATTTGATCTCACGGTAGTCGATGGCGTGTTTGCTGAAATCCGTGCGCGGCCAAAAGCGCTGCCAATCGTCCGGGCTTGCGGTAGCGACAGACGCCGAAATTCCGAGCAATGCGGCGACAAAGGCGACGGAAAGGGCTCGCATGTGGCGCTCCTCCAATCCGAACTTCGCCGCGTGCCGCACTATTGTTACTAAAATTCCTTGGAACATGCGTGTTACGTGAAGTTTAAATTTTGGATCAGTCCTCGCGCCGGTCAGGCCGCTGCGGTGCGGGTCGATCTCAACTTAACCCTGGCCCTGAGATCGGTCTTGCAGAAGGCGTGCAGGAAACAGGTTTGCTCGGACATATCGAGGGCGGCGCGGGCAAACTCGTCGTCCTCCCCGCTCTCCAAATAGAGATGCGTCTCTACCGGGTCCGATTCGCCCGGCTTGCCGGTGCCGCCCGACGCGCCGCCCAGCGAAAAATGCGTGTCCTGGATGATGCGGTAGTCACCGAGATTTTTTTTGGCGATCTTGGCGTAGCGGCCTAGCTGGGTCAGGAAGCAGAACCCGATGCCGGCGGAAATATAGCTCGCGGCATCCGGCGCACGCCCCTTGCCGCCGTTCTCCGGCCCTTCCTCGCAAAGATAGTGAAAGATCGAGCCGTGCGGATTAAAGAGCTGCTGCTCGATGTGCTTGATGCCGTCCGGCCGCAGGGTGCAGATGCCGCGCACGTGCAGCGTGCGATCCTGCTCGTCCTTCAAGCTGTCGCCGGCGAGTGTGACGGTTTCCGCCGCCTTGGGCGTCATGCCGTTGCGGACGATGAGGCCGGACCAGTCTCCAGGTGCCGGCCGCGCCGGATCGAACTTGTCGCCCGGATCGGCGAGCGCGGCCGAACCGATCGGCAGCGCCTTGCCGAGTTCTATCTCCTTGCCCTTGTGCGTCAGCGTAAACAGGCTGTCTTTGCGGCCGCGCATCAATCCGTTGAGCGGAGACGCGGCGACCGCGTCGAGCATCAGCGCCTGCAAGACGCCCTTGTCCGCGTCCGCGTCGATGTGCGCTTCGAGTTCGATGTCCTTAGCGCCGCCGGTCATGGTGCCTTTCAGCGCCGAGCCCTTCATCGTGTAAAAATTGTCCTGGATGAGCTTGATGTCGCGTATGGTGATGCCGCGCTGTTTCGCTAGCGCGAGAATCTCTTCCATGTAGGAGGAGACCATGCCGGTCGTCAGGAACGAGAGCGGACAAGGTCCCTCATCCAACCCGGCGAGGTACGCGCCCTCGTCGCTGGCAAGGCGCCAGACGGCGCCGGTGAGGCTCGAGGCAACCAGCGCCTCCTTCTGCATCACGCTGAGCGAGCGGACGGCAAGCCGCAGCGATTGCCCCTTGCGGCTCTTCAGCGCCGAGAAGCCGATTTCCTCCGGGTTTGCCACCTTGAAGAACAGTGGCTTGCCGGAGTCTTTCAGCGGATTCCTCATCGTCCACCTCGTTCCAATCGCCCGGTGAATCAATCACCCGGGTAGAATGTTGTCGAGAGAAAAACCGTCTGCTTATGGCTAGTCGCGCACCAGGATGAGCTCACCGTTCTCCAGCCCGGCCACCAGGGCGAGCCGATTGCGAAACAGGATCGCCCCGAGGTTGGTCGTTACCCGAGCGGGAAGCCGCACGCGCGCGATGTCGCGCGGCTGTGGCGTGAACGCGATGAGCCGCAGCGCGCGCCGGTCGAGGCTCGGCAGCGCAAGATCGGGATGGCCGTCGCCGTCGAAATCCGCGACCCAACTCATTCCCAATACGCGCGAACCGATAAAATGATTGGATACATCCGCGATCTCGGCAGTCTTATGCAGCCTTCCGTCTCGCCATGACCACAGTTCCAATCGGCCGATGACATGGGGCTGCCTGACAATGGCAATGTCGATTACGCCGTCGCCGTTGAAGTCGGCGATGCCGGCCGGGTTGAGCCAGGCGTTGGGACGGCCGATCGGCGGTGTCTCCGCGATAATCGCCGCGGATTCGGCATCGATGATCGCGAGCGCGGAGCCGCGATCGAGATACGATTTGACGACGATGATCCGCTCGACGCCGCCGAGCTTTGCGATGCGCGGCTCAAGGTCCTCGAATACCGCATCGGCGCCGAGCCGCAGAACGCCGCGCCGGCCGTTACGGCGCTCGATCACCAGGCTGCCGGCCTCGATCGCATCGCCCAGCACGCCATGGCGATAGCGGCCGGTCGGTTCGGCGAACCAGGCACGGGCGATCGTGTTGCTGCCGACGGCGACGCGTCCGTCCGCAAGGCCGCCGGCTGGAATGGCAGGACGCTCGAACGGCGCCGCGGGCTCGAGCCGCGCTGCGTCCGCGCCGACCCGGTACCAGCGCCCACCGATCGCGACGCGGACCTCCGTGCCCGCGGTTTCGACTGCGGTCACCGCACCGGGCGTCGAAATAACTTCGGCATGCCAGTCCGCCGCCACAGCGGGCGTGCCGCAGCAGAAGACCAGGAGCGCAATGGGCATCGCCGCTCGCAGGCTCAAGCTGCCTCGGTGATTCAAGTTGAACAACGTTGTGCTCCCCGGTCCAGCAACCCGCTCCGAGACGATCAGATTGCCGATAGAAGGTTTGCTGGCTAGGCTCAAGCGTCTTCAGTCGATCCGCGAAGAATCGGTGCGTAACAGGATATTCACATGCCGCTCGTAGATCCGCTCCCGGAAGATCATAATTCCGAACTTATCGATCTCATCCAGTTCTTTCGCGGGCCGCTGGGAACCGTTCCCAATAGCGTGCTCACCATGCAGCGGCGGCCGAAGATCGCCCGCTCTTTTACCGACCTGAACAAAGCGGTGATGGAGAACGGCGGCCGTGTCACCGCCGAGCAAAAGCGGCTGATCGGCTTCATTGCGTCCCACGCGGCCGGCTGCCGCTACTGCGAGGCGCACACGATACTTGCCGCCGAACGGTTCGGCGCCACGCCCGAGCGCCTGGCCGCGGTCTGGGATTATCATCGCAGCCTGCTGTTCAGCGATGCCGAGAAAGCCGCCTTCGATTTCGCGCTGGCGGCCGCGAGCGTTCCGAACGCCGTGTCACCCGAGATTGGAGCTGCGCTCAAGAAGCATTGGACCGACGACGAAATCGTCGAGATTCTCGGCGTGATCGCCTTGTTTGGATTCCTCAATCGATGGAACGATTCGATGGCGACGACGCTCGAGGGCATTGGTATTTCGGCCGGCGAGCGGA
>JAYUHJ010000012.1:0-6231 GCA_043767065.1 Hyphomicrobiales bacterium
ACGCGCGAGAGTCCGAATTATCCGGGGAGAATGTGAGAGAAACCGCGCTGATATCCATTCTCTGGCCGATGCTCGCCCAGATCGGATGGACGTTTCTGCTTTATGCCTGGCTCACGTTTGTGCGCTGGCAAGCGGTGAAGCGCGGAGAGGTGGATTACAGCGAGTTTGAGTTTAATCGCGCGGAGCCGCGCGCGGTTGCCCGGATCCGACTCAATCTGGCGAATCAGTTCGAGCTGCCTGCGATCTTCTATGCGGCCATAGTGCTCTTGGTGGCGCTAAATCGGGTGACTATGGTTGACCTTATCGCAGCTTGGGTGTTCTTCGCGGGCCGCGTCGTGCACACGCTGGTGCAGACCCTTACCGACAACGTGCCGTTGCGCGGGCACGTCTTCCTCATCAACTTCCTCGCGGCTACGGTGTTAGTGGGCCATCTAGCCCTGCTCGCGTTGGAAGGGGTAGGGCTGTAAGTATTGCCGAAGGATGAAACCATGAGCCTTGCCGCCGTTTTGCTCCCCGTCTTCGTCCAGGTCGCGCTCACGTTCGTACTGCTCTATTGGCAGGGCTACGTGCGCGTCGGGCACACAAGTCGCGGCGAGGTGAAAATCCGCGACATCGCACTCCGCCAGGCCAACTGGCCCGAGCAAGCGACCAAGCTCAGCAACGCCTTCGAGAACCAGTTCGAGCTGCCGGTTCTCTTCTTCGTTCTGGTCGTGCTCGCGCTATTCACGCGCAAGGCCGATCTCGTGTTCGTCGTTCTCTCGTGGGTCTTCGTGCTGTCGCGCCTCGTGCACGCGTTCATCCACGTTACCACCAACCGGGTGAGCCGACGTTTTTTCGCCTATAGCGTCGGCTCGGTCACGCTGCTGGTCATGTGGACGATCTTCGTGCTTCGCATCCTTACCGACTGAAGGTCGCCTTCGGCGCGTGCGAGCGCGGCCATCAATCCCGGTCGCGCCTGAAGATGACTGAAAAATTGTTCGCGGGCATCGGCACCACTTCGGCCAACGAAAGCCCGCTCGACCCTGCAAGCGCAACGACTTCTTCCATGTCGCGCAATCCCCATTCGGGATCGCGTGCCCGCAAATCCAGATCGAACGCCTCGTTGCTCGGGGCCGTGTGCGCGCCGAAGCGCCGATAAGGGCCATAGAGGAGCAATATGCCGCCGGGAACCAGCACGCGCGCGGCGCCCTCCAGAAGCTGCGCCGTCGCAACCCAGGGCGCGATATGGATCATGTTGCAGCAAAGTACTGCTTCGGCTTGCTCGACCGGCCAGGGATCGGCGCCGACATCGAGCTCGAACGGCGGGCGCACATTCTGAAGCCCGCCATGCCGAGTCCAGGCTGCAATCGATGTCAGGTGTTCCTGATTGAGATCGGTCGGCTGCCACGTTAGCGCCGGCAGCGCAGCGGCAAAGTGCATGACATGCTGACCGGTGCCGCTAGCAATTTCGAGAACGAGGCCGGTCTCCGGCAGGAAGCGCTTGAGGACTTCGAGAATCGCCGCCTTGTTGCGTTCCGCCGCGGGCGCCGTGAGCCGCCCGTCATCGCTGCGTCCAACGGTCATCCGCGACATTGGCGTCCTGCATCTGCTACATGAGCCGGTGCGAGACGGATTCTTAGCATGACCCATCGCGTACGCCGAAACCTCGCGATCGCCGCGCCATGACACCGGCCGCTCGTCTCGCTGCCGCCATCGAGATTCTCGGAGAGCTGGAAGTGCGCTCGCGCCCAGCGGGCGATGTCTTGAAGCAATGGGGCATCGCGCACCGCTACGCCGGCTCCGGCGACCGGTCTGCGATCGGCAGTCTCCTGTTCGACGCGCTGCGCCGCAAGGCATCTTCCGCCTGGATCATGGGCGAGGCCACGCCGCGCGCGATCCTGCTCGGCACCATGAAGCTCGCGCGCGGTCTCGACGCCGGTGCGGTCGCCAAGCTCTGCGACGGCTCACGCTACGCGCCGCCGGCTTTGACCGACGCGGAGCGCGAGCGGCTTACAAGTGCGAGCCTCGAAGGCGCGCCGCCGCACGTCGCCGGCGACTATCCCGAATGGCTCGACCCGCATCTGGCAGAAACCTTCGGCGACGAGCGCGCGGCCGAGGGCGCGGCACTTGCCGCCCGCGCGCCGCTCGATCTGCGCGTTAACACGCTGAAGACGACGCCCGACAAGGCGCTCGAGGCGCTCTCGCATCTGGAAGCCAAGCCGACGCGCTGGTCGCCGTTGGGGCTCCGCATCGTGCTCAGCGCCGAAGGCAAGCAGCCTCCGGTCACGTCAGAGCCGTCTTTCCTCAAGGGCTGGTTCGAGGTGCAGGACGAGGGTTCGCAGCTTTCGGCTCTTCTCACCGGCGCCAAGCCCGGCGAGCATGTGCTCGATCTATGCGCCGGCTCCGGCGGCAAGACGCTGGCGCTCGCGGCGCTGATGGAGGGGCGCGGGCAGATTTTCTCGTACGATTCCGATCTGCGCCGGCTGGCGCCGATCCACGAGCGCGTGCACCGCGCCGACGCGCACAATGTTCAGGTCAAAAGCCCGCGCGGCAAGCAGGACGTCTTGTCCGATCTCGTGGGCAAGATGGACCTCGTGCTCTTGGACGCGCCGTGCACTGGCACCGGCGTCTGGCGCCGCCACCCGGACGCCAAGTGGCGCATGCGCCCCGGCGCCCTCGAACAGCGCGTGAAGGAGCAGGCCGAGCTGCTCGATGCCGCCATCCGCTACGTGAAGCCCGGCGGCCGCATCGCCTATGTCACGTGTTCGATATTGGACGCTGAGAACGGCGCGCAGGTGCGCGCGTTTGCCGCCCGTACGCTGGGCTTCGCAATCGTGCCGCCCGCCGAAGTCGCGCGCACGCTCGGCGACCGCGGTTTCATGCTCGGCAAGGCGGCGCTGATGAGCGGCGAGGGGCTCCTGCTCACGCCGCGGCGCACCGAAACCGACGGCTTCTTTGTGAGCATCCTGAAGCAAGTCGCATGAGCGCCTTGCCGCCCGAACCCCGATCCTCTAATCCCTCGCCATGACGGCTCCCGCCCACGATAAGATTCTCATCGTCGATTTCGGCTCGCAGGTGACCCAGCTCATTGCGCGGCGCGTGCGTGAGGAGAAGGTCTATTGCGAGATCGTGCCCTACCAGAAGGCCGAAGCCGCGTTCCGCGAGATGAAGCCCAAGGGTGTGATTCTGTCGGGCGGCCCGGCGTCGGTGCTCGACAAGGACGCCCCGCTGGCGCCGAAGGCGATCTACGAGGCCGGCGTCCCGGTGCTCGGCATCTGCTACGGCGAGCAGGCCATGGCGCAGCAGCTCGGCGGCGAGGTCCAGGCCGGACACCACCGCGAGTTCGGCCGCGCCGAGGTCGAGATCAAGAAGCCGTCCGCGCTCTATGACGGCGTGTGGAAGGTCGGCGAGCGCTACCCGGTCTGGATGAGCCACGGCGACCGGGTGACGAAATTACCCAAGGGTTTTGAAGCGGTCGCCAGCGCGCCGAACTCGCCGATCGCCATCATCTCCGACGAGAAGCGCAAGTTCTACGCCACCCAATTCCATCTTGAAGTAATGCACACGCCGCACGGCGCGCTGCTGCTGCGCAATTTCGTTCGCAAGATCGTGGGCGCCCGCGGCGACTGGACCATGGCCGCGTTCAAGGACGAGGCCATTGCGAAAATCCGCGCCCAGGTCGGCAAGGGCCGGGTGCTGTGCGGCCTCTCCGGTGGCGTCGATTCCGCGGTGGCGGCGGTGCTGATCCACGAGGCCATCGGCGACCAGCTCACCTGCGTGTTCGTGGACCACGGCCTGTTGCGCCTCGCCGAGGCCGAAAAAGTGCTGACGCTGTTTCGCAAGAGCTACAACATCCCGCTCGTGCACGTGGATGCGTCGAAAACATTTCTCGCCGCGCTCAAGGGCGTCATCGATCCCGAGGCGAAGCGCAAGACCATCGGCAAGCTCTTTATCGACGTGTTCGAAGCCGAGGCGAAAAAGATCGGCAAGGTCGAGTTTCTCGCGCAGGGCACGCTCTATCCCGACGTGATCGAGAGCGTCTCCTTCACCGGCGGGCCGTCGGTGACGATCAAGTCGCACCACAATGTCGGCGGCTTGCCGGAGCGGATGAATCTCAAATTAGTCGAGCCGCTGCGCGAGCTGTTCAAGGACGAGGTGCGCGCGCTCGGCCGCGAGCTCGGCCTGCCCGAAGCCTTCGTCGGCCGCCATCCGTTTCCGGGGCCGGGGCTGGCGATCCGCTGCCCGGGCGAAGTCACGCGCGCCTCGCTCGACGTGCTGCGGCTGGCGGACGAGATTTTCCTCGAGGAAATCCGCCGCGCCGGTCTCTATGACGAAATCTGGCAGGCCTTCGCCGTGATCCTGCCGGTGCGCACCGTGGGCGTCATGGGCGACGGGCGAACCTACGATCAGGTGGTGGCGCTGCGCGCGGTCACCTCCACCGACGGCATGACCGCAGACTTCTACATGTTCGAACCCGCCTTTCTCGGCCACGTGGCGACCCGCATCATCAACGAGGTCAAGGGCGTCAACCGTGTCGTTTATGACGTGACCAGCAAGCCGCCGGGAACGATCGAGTGGGAGTGAGAATTCCGTCATCCTGAGGTGGCCGCGAAGCGGCCCTCGAAGGATGACGGCCCAGCGATCACGCGCATCCTTCGAGGCTCGGCGCGTCGCGCCTCGCACCTCAGGATGACGCGCAATATGGATCGCCGCGACAAACCCGACCATTGCGAGACGCACTAAACATTGATCTCCGCCCAGATCGCCGCGTGGTCGGAGGCTGCCTCCGAGGCCTTGGTGATCTCCGGATAGTGCGGGAATAGCGTACCGTTGGTGCCGCCCCAAACGCCCATGCGGAAAATGCCGCCCGCGGTCGCCGCTGCGAACAGCGCAGGCGAGAGCAACACGTAATCGATCTTGTTCGAGGCGGTGCCATTGGCATAGGTGCCGGGCCGGCCGCCGTCGTCGAATTGCGCGTGCTGGCTGATGTCCTTGAGGTCGGTCTCCGCGATCAGCGGCGAGAGCGGGTCACTGTCCGGCGTGTCGTTCAAGTCGCCGAGCACCGCCACGTGCGGGTGGTTCGCGCGGAGCGCCTGGTAGATCTCCTTCACGCGCTTGGCTTGACGCTTGCGCTTCGCGTTCGAGTCGGCCTGCGATCCGAATCCTTTGCTCTTGAAGTGATTGACGAGCACGAACACCGTATTGCCCTGCAGCGTCCTGATCTCGTACACCGCGCAATCGCGGCTGAAGATGCGGCCCTGCGCATCCGTGTCGTCCACGTGACTCTGGATCGACAGGATGTTGAAGCCCGCGCGAGTGAACACGGCGACGTCGATGCCGCGCTCGTCGTTGCCGTCGATCAGCATGGCGTGCGCATAGCGGGTGCCGCCGCCGGCCGAGATCACGTTATCCGAAAAGCGCACCAGCCCCGGGCGGCTCTCGGCCTCCACAACGCCGAGAATGTCGGCGTTGACGTCGTTGATGACGCGCGCGGTGTTGCGCGTGGAGATTTCGTTCACTTCCTCCCGCTTCAGCTCGACCCAGCCGATCCAGTCGGCGCGTCCGTTGGCGACGACCTGGATGCCGCTGGCCGGGCGCTTGACCAGGTGGCCGCGGTTCTGGCGGAGCAGCGCGAAGAGGCCGCCATCGTCCTTCTTGTCGATCTTGAGATCCTTCATCAGTTTGACGATGCGCGTCTTGTCGGCGGCGGTGTAAACCGTCTTGCCGAGGATCGCGTTGAGCTCCGCGTGCTGCTTCAGCGCATCCTTGCCCGCGTCCAAGTTCGCGCCGTTCATGGCAACCGCACGCAGGAAAAGATTTTCGACGTTGTATGCTGCGAGTTTCATGGCCCCCTCCTGTCCGCAACTGTGGGTTAGACGGTAGCGCAACTTCAAGCTGCAGTCACCCTTCCTGCATGTTGCGTCGGCAAGGCCACGGACGGATGACGGCGGGATTGCGCAAAAACGTGGATAGAGCTTTTCGCCCGCACGAAATTTCCCTGCCCGCGCAACGACTTCAAAAATTCCTCGAAAAATCTATCCACACTCCACCGCGCGGCCTTACGTTCGCCGCGTCTCGATCCACGAGGGGCGCATCCGGATGCGACCTGATGTGGGGTCGGGATCGGCGCCCGCGGGTGTGCTTCGCAAGCACGCACTCGGGACGCTCCGGGACCCCGCCTCCGGCCACTAAGGGTCGGCGCGAGGAGCTCGCTGACGGAGAGGCAATCACAAGCGATTGCCTCACGAAAAG
>JAYUHJ010000013.1:0-6230 GCA_043767065.1 Hyphomicrobiales bacterium
TGGATGTTCAGATTGACCGTCTTGACGCCGGCGACGTTCTCGGCGGCTACGCGCACCGCTTCCCGGTCGTCCGCCGAAGCGACCATGCCCCAGATATGAACGACGCCGCCGGAGACGATCACGTTCACGAAACGCATGTCCACTTCCGCGCTCTTGATCTCGCGCTCCAGCGCGGCCTTGATCTTGTGGTCATCGACGGAAGGCGTATGGCCCGCCTGACGCGCGATCAGGCCGTGCAGTAGGTCGGCACGCGCCACGATGCCGATCATCTTGTCGCCCCGCATCACCGGCGCGCGTTTGACGCGGTGCTTCTGTAGCGTATCGGCGACTTTTTCGAGCGTCGCGTCTTCCACGACGGTGATGACGGGCCGGCTCATCACATCGGCGGCGTGCTGTCCGTGCGTTTTGATGTATTCGGATACTTTTTGGTCGTGGCTGACCAGCAGTTTCAGCCACCAGGAGCGGTGATGCTCGGTATCCGATTCCGGCCGGCGCATGAGATCGCCTTCGCTGACGATTCCAACGAGCTTTCCGCCGTTCTCGACCACCGGAACGCCGCTGATATGGTGTTCGACCAGCATCTTGGCGATATCGCGCACACTGGTGTCAGGCTGGACCGTAATCACCCCGGGGGTCATGACGTCTCGCGCATGCATCGTGGGCCTCCTCCAGATCTTGCTTGATCATGCCTTGCTTGGCTCGATTTGTAGCATGCCAGTAGGCCGCGTTTCTGCAGGCTCCGCGGCATTTACGCTACCTCCACCATTTGCGGGCAGGGTCGTTCCGAGCCCGGCGGCCGCACGACGGCCGCCCAGGAGGAGCGATCCATGAAAAGGTTTTATCTGGCGTCCGCGATGGTGTTCGCCGCTACTTTGCTGGCGCAGCCGGCGGCTGCCGCCGACTATCGCGGCCCGCGCTACGCCAAACCCCAACGGGTCTACGAACAGCCCGCCCATCCGAAGCGCGGCTGGACCTGCAACGCGTACGGCAACTGCCAGCCGAACTGGGGTTGGGGCAAGGACGTCGCCACCGGGCCGATCGCCATGGTGATCGTCGCGCGCGGCGACATTCCGCTCTATGAGCGCCCCGACCGCTACACCTCCTGCCAGATGCCGCGCCGGGTGTGGACCGGCTGGCGCTGGATGAAGGTGTGGGACGTGCACTGCGTGCGCTGACGCGGATGCTGAATATCGTCATTCCCGGTGAGCGCGGCGCAAGCCGCGCGAGGCCCGGAATCCATAGCCACCGGCAGCGCGATTCTCGCATGACTGTGGTTATGGATTCCGGCCCTCGCCGCTGCGCGGCTCGACCGGAATGACGCAATCGAATCCTCCGGGATTTTCCCTCGTCGGCCCTGCGCTTGCGCTGGTGGCGTTCGGCGTATGGGCCTTCTTCTCCGTGTTGCCGGGCCTGATGCGAACGGGCGGCGCGTTCCGCATTCGCGAGGCGTGGGACACCGGGGCATTCTGGTATTTCGGCGCGCCGCTCATGCTCTGCGCCCAGGTTCTGGCCGGGGCGTTCGCGCGCGGCGCGGTCTGGAAGCAGCCGCTGTGGACGATCGGCGGCCTGTTCGCCGGAATGCTGCTGGTGCACAAACCCGGCACCGATCTCGGACTGCTGCCGCTGGCGATCATCTTCGTGGGCGCGCCGTCCTACGCCGCGCTCCTCGCGGCGGCGGCGATCGGGCGGGCGCTTGGGAAGCGGCTGGGCCGGAGCGGGTAGGCGTTCGCCACGATCAGAATTGACCGCCAAGACCGGCCGCGGCCTTGGAGCGGCCTACTTTGCGGCTGCTCCGGCTCCCGAAATCGCTTGAAAAATTCTAGTCAGATCCTGAGGTATTCGTTCCCGAGCACCGGACATTGATTCGATAATCAAATTCTGAAGAGCGGGCCAATCACCCAATCCACGTCGTTCACTAAATTCTTCCAGAATCACCTTTCCCGAAAACAGCCGTTTCCAAACATCCAGCTTAGGGTTCAACGCTCCAATAACTTCAGTTTTGCACGACTCGAAGATTTTCGTCACAGAAGCCTCGTTTGTACGGTCCACCGCGACGGAATTCACTTGCCGAAGCTTTTCAAGCAACGCCGCACTTAGATTCTCGACGCGCGATGGAACAGGTGTGCCCCCCTCATCAATTAGCGGTTGATTGCTCGAATGATTTCCGATCGAACAATCCTCCGATTGATAGAGCTCTTGATAGCGTGCGACCACCATGTCTCGAAGGGTACTAGCAGAATGTTTACGCGCTATTTCAAGGAGTGTTTGTCTAACTTCTGTTGCAGAAGAGTTCTGCCCGAATATTCGTTTCAATAACTCGGCGATCAGGTGCTCATCGAGAAGGTAGTTTTCAATTTCTTTTCGTTCCAAGATGAACAGTTTCCCTCTGCCACGCTCTTGATGTGCGGCTATGACACTCGCGGACAAATAGTCCCGATCTCTTATGAAAAATGCCTCGCCGTAGCCGAATTGTGCCTCCACAATCACGAGTGCGGCGCGATTAATCCGATAAATATTATCAACTGATCCGACGGGTATCAGTCGAATTTCTTGTGCTAAGTCCGGAAACAAATTGATGAATGTTTTTCTATCGGCGCTGTTCTTATCACCTTCGATAAAGACAAGTTTCCTAGCCAAGCCGATAAAGCCTGAATAGCCAAACATATCCCTTAGTGATTGGGTGACTGCGTCATCCTTTGTGGCCGGTTGACAGGAAATCTTGCCATCATCGAGGCGGCGCAGAAGAAAGGTGTTTTCGCGACCCGCTTCGTCGATTAAATCGGCACTGTGCGTGGCGCAGATAATCTGATTGCCCGGTGTAATTTCCCGCATTAGCCGAAGTAGTTTTCGACAGAGTTCGGGATGCAAGTGTAATTCCGGTTCATCGACAACGATTATTGAGTTGGAGACGTCGTGTCGGATAAAAAAGGAGGAGGAGAAAGAAGACCTCCTTTTCGCCAGATGACATGTCGGCGAACGGAATTACTTGGTTATTCGGCAATTTGACAAACAAACCGAGGTTGCTTTGGTCAACTTGTTCGAATGTATGACCGGGGAAAAGTCGCGAAAGAAGAGCGTTATATTTTGCGAGCGGGTTCGATGGCCGATCTGCAGCGCTACCTAGATCAACGGCCTGCTGATACAAGCCGAGGTCGTATATGTAGTGGTAGCTTTGCTCAACTAGGTACTCGTACATATCTGAGTACTGATTGTCGGCGAATTGGTACGAAATCTGGCCCAGATATTGATCGGAGAGTCGATTCCTCCAAGCGAATATCTTTCGATTGTCATAGCCGCGTGCTCCGTAAGAGCGGTCTGATTGAATGTAGAATCCTAGTTTCCGCTGAAAGTTCGCAAATTCGCGCGAGACCAAGCCGTGCACTTTTTCATTTATCGCGTCATTGAACGGCTTAGTTGGACGATTGTTTGTGTTTACAAACAGCCAGTATCCACGCTGCCCGTTAATGAAGTTAGCGATTTCATCGCGATCCGGTTCACCCGCCGCGGCAATGACCCTCTGCGCCTCTTCACTGGTAAGCCCAATCTTGATTGCGAACGCATGATCCGTAATCGATCTGCGATTGTGAAACTGCCAACTGTAGCGATTTGTCAGCCCGTAGGTCAGGATTTCAAGAACCGAACTTTTGCCAGATCCATTTGGTCCTGCGATACAGAGTAGATCTGAAAAGTTTGACGGGGCGGAAAAGGGTCCGAGTTCGATATTTTCCAGGTTACGGAAGCGTTCGATCAGAATATGATTGATATACATTTCGATATCCCAATATCCAAAGAAGTCACGAAGCTTCTGAGAATTGGTCGCAATTGTAAAGGTAGTTTCAAAGTCGCTGGTCTTATTCGCAGTTGGTCATGTGAAGAGAATCATAATCTGGCAAGTAGGTTGACGCCGCGATGCAGCAGATCACTTCCTCCTCCACGCCCTCGTCCCCGACCTTCCGCCGCGGGCGGCAGTCTTGCGCGCAGGTAGATGCACGCCAAACCGCCGCTTGTCGGCGGTTCCGTCGAGGTAAGCGCGGGCATCGTCGAGCCCGGCCTTGATCTTGTCGTACGCGCGCTTGGTCATGGTCTCCTCTTGCCGCGTCGGAAGGAGGGCATGATCCGCTTTAAGAACTCGTCGAACAAAGGGACGGTAAACGCGGTGTCGCCGTGTGCTGGGCTGTAGATCATTCCTTTGCCAATTAGTCCGCTGCGCAAAGGAGCTACCGATTGCACACGGACACCTAATAAGTCAGCGATATCTCCGGATCGATGCGATTTCGGACCGAGCTCCGCCATGGCGCGCAGATAATCCTTCTCTCGTGGAGTCAGTCGGTCAAAGCGCACACGGAAGAAGCTTTCGTCCAGACGCTTGATCGCGATCGTGGTTGCAGCTTTCACAGTCTCGACGCTGATCGGCGAATTCGGGGCCAGCTCCCAGGAGTGATAACCCCATTCCTGCAGGAAATAGGGATAGCCTTGGGTGACTCTGATTATTTCCTCCAAAGCGCGTTTTTCGAACGTCACATTTTCGCGGCGTACTGGTTCCTCAAGAGCGTTCCGGGCATCGGCTGCTTCGAGTGCGCCGACATCGGGGAATTCGAATAGTCGCTCTGCGTACGATTTTGCCCTACCGGTGAGCCCCACCAATTGAGGTAGGCCGGCGCCAATCAGCACCAATGGAAATTGTCTTTGGGCGATTCGATGAATGGCCTTGATGAGTGCACTTAGTTCTATCTCGTCGAGATATTGCATCTCATCGATGATGATCGCGATCGTCGTGTTGCGATCGACCGCTGCTTGAGCGACGACAGCGAATAACTCCGGAAGGTCTGCTTCAAGATCTCCGCTATCGGCCGAGCCTCGCTCCGGGTCGATGTCTAGACCGATCTCGATTTCGCCATAGCGGACCTTAAGGGCGCCCGCGAAACTTTTGAGGACGCGTAGCGCATGCTTCACGTGCTCGCTTACGTTTTCGAACCGATCGAGGGACAGCAAAAGCGAACGGATTGCCGGCACCAAGATCGAGGCAAGGCCCTTGTTCTCGTCCGCCTCAAGAAAAATAGCTCGGTATTTCTGCTCGTTGGCGATGTCTTGAATGCGGTTCAGCAGGACGGTTTTCCCGACGCCACGCAGCCCGATGAGCAAGAGGCTCTTGGAAGGGCGACCAAGGCGAGTGCGGCCCAAAGCGATTTCTGCTTTCCGGAGAATCTCTTCTCGTCCGGCGAGTTCCGGCGGAGGAGTGCCCGCACCGGGCGCGAACGGATTGCGAAGTGAATCCATATTGAAGAACCTTATTAAAGGTTATCAATGTTATCTCTTGAATAGATAAACTAATATAAACTCACTAGATATGCAACCTAATCGAGGGGCCCAAATTCACCGCCGATTGGATTTGAAGCCGCGCGTCCCGCTCCTTCCGCCTTTGGAGGAGGGCGCGCGATCGGACGAACCGTCCCGGCTGCGCACCGCGCGGCTTCCCGCCATATGGCCGGAGGGGACTTTTGAAGTCGGATCGTCGCTCACCGCCAGCTCGATGCCGCGCAGGCGCTTGATCTCGTCGCGCAGGCGCGCGGCCTCCTCGAATTCGAGGTTGCCGGCCGCCTCCTGCATGCGCTTTTCCATGTCGCCGATCACCGCCTCGAAATTGTGCCCGATGGCGATGGCGTCCTCGAAGCCGGTGTCCACCAGCACGTGGTCGCGCTCATAGACGCTGTCCACGATGTCGTGGATCGAGCGCTTGATGCTCTCGGGCGTGATGCCGTTGGCTTCGTTCCAAGCCGACTGCTTGGCGCGCCGCCGGTCGGTCTCGGCCATGGCGCGCTCCATCGAGCCGGTCACCTTGTCGGCATAGAGGATCACGCGGCCCTCCACGTTGCGCGCTGCGCGGCCGATTGTCTGAACGAGCGAGGTCTCGCTGCGCAGGAAGCCCTCCTTGTCGGCATCGAGGATCGCCACCAGCGCGCACTCGGGAATATCGAGCCCCTCGCGCAACAGGTTGATGCCGACCAGCACGTCGAAGGCGCCGAGCCGCAGGTCGCGGATGATCTCGATGCGCTCGATGGTGTCGATGTCGCTGTGCATGTAGCGCACGCGCACACCCTGCTCGTGCAGGTATTCGGTGAGGTCCTCGGCCATGCGCTTGGTCAGCACCGTCACCAGCGTGCGGAAGCCCTTGGCCGCCGTGGCGCGCACTTCGCCCAGCAGATCGTCGACCTGCGTGCGCGCCGGCCGCA
>JAYUHJ010000014.1:0-2641 GCA_043767065.1 Hyphomicrobiales bacterium
CGAGGCTCGCCCACGCAAGTCGGCTATAGCCGACTTGCGCACCAAGAGTTGCCGATGTCGGGTAAACCCGACATCGGTGGCTCGCACCTCAGGATGACGACTTGGGATACGGGCTTGACCCGGGCATCCAGAAACGGGGATAGGCAAAGGAGCGGAGCGCTGAATGGCCAAATTTCTTTCCCTCGCCGAAGCGGTCGAGGCCAACGTGAAGGATGGCGACAAGGTCGCCATGGAGGGCTTCACGCACCTCATTCCGTTCGCCGCCGGCCACGAGGTGATCCGCCAGAAGCGCAAGCACCTCACGCTCATCCGCATGACGCCGGACCTGATCTACGACCAGCTCATCGGCATGGGCGCTTGCGACAAGGTAGTTTTTTCCTGGGGTGGCAATCCGGGCGTCGGCTCGCTGCATCGCTTCCGCGACGCCTACGAGAAAGGCTGGCCGAACCAGATCGAGATCGAGGAACATTCGCACGCGGCCATGGCCAACGCCTATGACGCCGGCGCGGCGGGGCTGCCGTTCGCGGTGTTCCGCGGCTATCGCGGCGCGGAGCTGAAGCGCGTCAACCCCAACATCAAGGAAATCGCCTGCCCGTTCACCGGCGAGAAGCTCGCGGCGGTGCCGGCGATCCAGCTCGATTGCGCGATCGTGCATGCGCAGCGCGCGGACCGGAAGGGCAACGTGATGTTCGAGGGCATCGTCGGCGTGCAGAAAGAGGCGGTGCTCGCGGCCAAGCGCTCGATCGTCACGGTTGAGGAGATCGTGGACGATTTCGGCGCCTATTCGCCGAACGCGGTGATCCTGCCGGGCTGGGTCGTGAGCGCGGTGGTCAAGGTGCCGGGTGGCGCGCATCCCTCTTACGCGCACGGCTATTACAAGCGCGACAACGCATTCTACAAGAAATGGGACGCGATCTCGCGCGAGCGCGACAGCTTCCGCGCCTGGATCGACGAGAACGTATTGCGCAAGGGACCCGATGCGTTCGCGGTTCATGCACGGAAAAAGGCGGCGTGATGCCTTGCTTATACCTAGACCCCGTCATTCCGGGGCGCGCCACCGATCTCGGGTTTACCCGAGATCGGCAATTTGTAGTGCCCAAGTCGGCTATAGCCGACTTGGGTGGCGCGAGCCCGGAATCCATATTCACCGACTGTGGTTATGGATTCCGGGCCCGGCGCTTCGCGCCGTCCCGGAATGACTGAGAGAGGTCGAATGCGCAAATGACCGGCTACTCGCCCACCGAAATGATGACGATCGCCGCGGCGCGAGCGCTGAAGGGCGACGATGTCTGCTTCGTCGGTATCGGCGCTCCGTCGGCGGCGTGCAATCTCGCGCGGCTCACGCACGCGCCGGATATTGTCTTGATCTACGAGTCCGGCACGCTCGAGACCAAGCCGAACGTCTTGCCGCTTTCCATCGGCGACGGGGAGCTTTCCGAGACTGCGCTCGTCACCGTGCCGGTGCCGGAAATGTTCCGCTACTGGCTGCAGGGCGGGCGCGTCACCACCGGCTTCCTCGGCGGTGCGCAGATCGACCGCTTTGCCAACCTCAACACCACGGTGGTCGGCCCCTACGAGAAGCCGAGCGTGCGGTTGCCCGGCGGCGGTGGCGCGCCGGAGATCGCGACCTCCTGCGGGCGCATTTTCATCGTCATGGCGCAATCCAAGCGCTCGTTCGTGGACAAGCTCGACTTCGTGACTTCGCTCGGCTTCGGCAAGGGTGGCGACGACAGAGCGAAGCACGGAGTGAAAACCCAAGGTCCGACCATGATCTTCACCGATCTCTGCGTGATGGAGCCGGACCCAAAGACCAAGGAGCTTACCGTCGTTTCGCTGCATCCGGGCGTCGTGCGCGAGCAGGTGATCGAGGCTACGGGCTGGCCGGTCAAGTTTGCCGCGAAGGTCGGCGAGACGCCGCGGCCGAATGCGAATGAGCTACAAGTGCTGCGCGAGCTGTACGCGCGCACCAAAGCCGCCCATGGCGAGGCGGCGTGATAAATAAGTTCACCTCCCCCTGAAAGGGGGAGGTCGGCGAGCGAAGCGATACCCTTCCTCACCCTCCCCCTTGTGGGGAGGGTCGCGAGCGAAGCTAGAGGGGTGGGGGTCGAAGTTGTTGTACGCTGAGATTTAACATTCTCCAACTCTGACCCCCACCCCGACCGCCTTCGTGTCGCTTCGCTTCGCTGCGGCCGTGCAACCGAGGACATTGGTAACAATTCTGACCGGCGACATGGGTAACACATGTCTGGTTTTGTTCAGGTCTGTTGCTTTTGTTCCTGTGGACCCTGGGGGCAACGCGCAGCGGTGTCCCCCAAGTCCACAGGTTTGCTTTCGTCGTTTCTTCAAGCGGTCGCCGCCCTGCACGATGACGAACCGTGTGACGCCGCGCGGCGCGCCGCGCCGCCGCAGCTCGTCCAGCGTCGCGAGGTCGGCGAGATAGCTCCGCGACGGCAGTTGCGGATAGCGTTCGGCGGGGCCGGCGATATGGACGTGGCTGTCGCAGCGCATGGTTGAACCGATTGAGTGCCTCTCCACGATCTTGACACCGCATGACGCGCTGTAGAACAACTTATGCAAGTCATGTGAGTATCCGATGGCAGCGTTGACGCAGGACCAGAAGCTCGCGGGCGTTCGCGCCCTG
>JAYUHJ010000015.1:0-6213 GCA_043767065.1 Hyphomicrobiales bacterium
CTGAAAAGCCTCGCCGACGAGGGCAAGAAGCAGATCGGCTCCGGCATCGTCGCGTTCGTCGGCGTGAACGAAGAGGGCCGGGCCAGCATCGTGGTCGGCGTCACCGCCGATCTGACCCCGCGCTTCGACGCGGTCGCGCTGGTGAAGAAGGGCGCCGAGGTATTGGGCGGCAAGGGCGGCGGCGGCCGGCCGGACATGGCCCAAGCCGGCGGTCCCGATGGTGCCAAGGCCGATGCCGCGCTCGCCGCCATCGAGGCGGCGATCGGTGGAAACTGAGCGGAGCGACCGCGCGATGACGCTGGAAGATACGCGGCCTAAGAGCCTGCGGCGCCGTCTCTACGAAATCCTCGAAGAGGGTTCCGCCAACGACCGCACGGCCCGGCTGGTCATGTATCTATTGGTGACGCTCATCGTTCTCAATCTCATCGGGCTCACGCTGGAATCGGTTCCCGAGCTTGAAGCGCGCTACGGCTCGATCTTCCGCACCGTCGAGATCGTTTCGCTGGTTGCGTTCACCGTCGAGTATTTCCTTCGGCTCTGGGTCGCGGTCGAGCATCAGCCGCACCAGCATCTTTCGTCCAGCATGATGCGGCTCAAGTACGCGACGAGTGCCGCGGGCCTCATCGATCTAATGGCAGTAGCGCCGTTCTGGATCTGGGTCGCCACCGGAGCGGATCTGCGCGTGCTGCTCATGTTCCGCGTGCTACGCTTCCTCAAGCTCACACGCTACTCGCCGGGCATGCGCTCGCTGCTCCATGCCGTCTATACGGAGCGCCGCGGCCTGGTCGGCTGTATCATCATCCTGCTCGGCGCGACGCTGATCTCGGCCGCCGTGATGTACGTCATCGAGCGCGGGGCGCAGCCGGACAAGTTCGGCACCATCCCCGACGCCATGTGGTGGGCGATCGTGACGCTGGCGACCGTCGGCTTCGGTGACGTGGTTCCGATCACGCCGCTCGGCAAGTTCGTCGGTTCGATCATCATCGTGTTCGGCGTGATCATCGTTGCGCTCCCGATCGGCATTATCGCCACCGCGTTCGCCAACGAGATTCACCGGCGCGACTTCGTAGTCACCTGGAGCATGGTGGCGCGCGTGCCTTTGTTCAAAGGTCTGGAGGCCGCCGACATCGCCGATATTTCCCGGCTGTTGCGCGCACAGGCGGTCGAATCGGGCGCGGTGATCGTGCGCAAAGGCGACCTGGGGCATTCGATGTATTTCGTTGCGGGCGGCGACGTCGAGATCGATCTCAAGGACGGCAGCGTGCGGCTCGGGGTCGGCGACTTTTTCGGCGAGGTCGCGGTGCTGCGGCAAACACGGCGCACCGCGACGGTCAAGGCGGTCGCGCACACCAGCTTGCTCGTGCTCGATGCACAGGATTTGCACGCGCTGCTGGAGCGTTCGCCCAGCATCGCCGAGCGGCTCAAGGAGGTCGCGGCCAAGCGGCTAGGCGGCAAGAGCCTCACACCCGAGGGCGATATCGTTCGCGAAGAGATCGCCAAAGGTGTGGCCGAAGATAGCAAGTAGCGTTCGGGAGGCGCACGCCTGCGCGGCTGAGAGCGTGGGCCTTCAGGCCATCGCCTTCTTCAAATTTCCGTCGACCTTGTCGAGGAAGCCCTCGGTCGAGAGCCACTTCTGCTCGTCGCCAACGAGGAGTGCCAGATCCTTGGTCATGAAGCCGGCCTCGACAGTGTCGATACAGACCTTCTCGAGGGTGATCGAGAACTTGGCGAGCGAGACGTTGTCGTCGAGCTTGGCGCGATGCGATAACCCGCGGGTCCAGGCGAAGATCGAAGCGATCGAGTTGGTGGAAGTCGCGCGGCCCTTCTGATGCTCGCGATAGTGCCGCGTCACGGTGCCGTGCGCGGCTTCGGATTCCAGCACCTTGCCGTCGGGGGTGGTCAGCACCGAGGTCATCAGCCCCAGCGAGCCGAAGCCCTGGGCCACGATGTCCGATTGCACGTCGCCGTCGTAGTTCTTGCAGGCCCAGACATAGCCGCCCGACCACTTGAGCGCGGCAGCGACCATGTCGTCGATCAGCCGATGCTCGTAGGTAAGCTTCTTGGCGTCGAATGCCGCCTTGAACTCCTTGTCGAAGATTTCCTGGAAGATATCCTTGAAGCGCCCGTCATAGACCTTGAGAATCGTGTTCTTGGTCGAGAGATAGAGCGGATAGCCGCGGCCGAGCGCGTAGTTCATCGAGGCGCGGGCAAAATCGCCGATCGAGTCGTCGAGATTGTACATCGCCATCGCTATGCCCGAGGTCGGCGCCTGGAACACTTCGTGTTCGATCGTCTTGCCGTCGTCGCCGGTGAACTTGATCGTGATCTTGCCCTTGCCGGGGAAGCGGAAATCGGTGGCGCGGTACTGGTCGCCATAAGCGTGGCGGCCGATGATGATCGGCTTGGTCCAGCCCGGCACCAGGCGCGGCACGTTCTTGCAGATGATCGGCTCGCGGAAGATGACGCCGCCCAGGATGTTGCGGATGGTGCCGTTGGGCGAGCGGTACATCTTCTTCAGATTGAATTCTTTGACGCGCGCCTCGTCGGGCGTGATGGTCGCGCACTTGACCGCGACGCCGACCTTCTTGGTCATTTCGGCCGCGTCGATCGTGACCTGGTCGTCGGTCCTGTCGCGGCTCTCGATGCCGAGGTCGTAATAGAGCAGCTCGACGTCGAGATAGGGGTGGATCAGCTTCTGCTTGATGAGTTGCCAAATGATGCGCGTCATCTCGTCGCCGTCCATCTCGACGACGGGATTCTTGACCTTGATCTTGGGCATGGGTTTCCCGGAAAAGGCGTGGAAAGGGCACGAAATCGGCGGCGAAACCGCGGACGAGGCCCGAAGCATCGGTTTCTCGCCGCGGCCGGCGCCGCTATAGCATTGCTGGCCGGAGGGAGAAAGCCGACCTTGTTCGGCATCCAAAAGTAGCAAGAGGTGGTTGTGCCAGGCGCGGGAACCGACCGGACCAGGGAGTGGATCGAAGGCGGTCCGGTGATCGTGCTCGTCGAGCCGCAGCTCGGCGAGAACATCGGCGCCGCTGCGCGCGCCATGGCCAATTTCGGGCTGACGCGGTTGCGGCTCGTGAAGCCGCGCGACGGCTGGCCCAGTGCACAGGCGCGCCGTTCCGCCTCCGGCGCCGACCGCGTGATCGATGAAGCCAAGCTATTCGATACGCTGGAGGCCGCGATCGCCGACTGCACCTATGTACTGGCCACGACCGCGCGCGATCACCACCAGGCCAAGCCGGTCATCGGCGCCGCCGAGGCGGCGGCAGAGATGGCGCCAAGAATCGCCGCCGGCGAAACTGTCGCCGTGGTGTTCGGGCGCGAGCGCAACGGCCTAGAGAACGAAGAGGTTGCGCTGGCCGACAAGATCGTAACGCTGCCGGTGAACCCGGCGTTCGCCTCGCTTAATCTCTCCCAGGCGGTGCTGGTGATCGCCTATGAATGGTTCACGCTGGCAACCGGCGGGAAGCTGCCGTTCGAGATGCGTCAGCGATCGGTCTCGGCGCCGCGCGAGCAGCTGATCGCGTTTTTCGAAGGGCTCGAGCGCGAGCTGGCGCGGGTCGAATTCTTCCGGCCGCCGGAGAAGCGGGAAACCATGGTGGTGAACCTGCGCAATGTCATCCACCGTATGCAGCCGACGCAGCAGGACGTCCAGACGCTGCACGGGGTGATCATGGCGCTAGCCCAAGGGCGCAAGGGACCGGCCAAGGGCGGCATTCTCGACGGTGCCGAGGCTGAGTTGCTGCGCGAGCTGCTCGCCGGGCATGGCGATGCGCGCGCGTCCTCGGAGCACGCGCCGGTGCGCGGACTGGCGCGGCTCCTGCGCCGCAATCCGACCGACGCGGAGCGGGCGCTCTGGGAAGCGCTGGTCAAGGATCGCCGCTTCGCTGGCCGCTTCAAGCGGCAAGTTCCGGTTGGCCCGCACATCGCGGATTTCGTCTCGTTTCCGCTGCGCACATTGATCGAAATCGTGCCGGCGCGTGACACCGAAGCCGGCGCGAAAAGCCGGGCGACAAAGCGGAGTTGGTTCACTGCGCGCGGCTACCGGGTGATCGACGTGGTGGATCGGGAGATCGAAGCCGACGATGCGGGCGTGCTCGACCGGCTGGCGGCCGAGCTTGCGCTCGCGCAGCCTGAATCGAAGGGGTGAATGGCGGCTCGCTGCCGCTCACTTCCCGTTCACGATTTGCCGCCACACTGTTGCCGCGAGGCGAGGGGAAAGCCTCGCGTGGGGGCTCGGCGGGTTTCATGGTGCAGTCCGAAGCAGGCCGCGTGCATGCGCTCAAGGCGCTGGTGTTTGATTCCGGCCTGGGCGGGCTCACGGTGTTGCGCGAACTCGCCCGCGCGCGGCCGGACCTCGTACTCGTCTATGCCTCCGATGACGCGGCCTTTCCCTATGGCCGGCTCGGCGATAGCGAGCTGGTCGAGCGCGTCGGCAAGGTGATGGAGCGGCTGATCGCCGAGGCCGTGCCCGATCTCGTGGTGATCGCCTGCAATACCGCCTCGACCCTGGCGCTTCCGGTCCTTCGCGCGCGTTTTTCGATCCCGTTCGTGGGCACGGTGCCCGCGATCAAGCCCGCGTGCGAGCGATCGAAGACCAAGCGAGTCAGCGTGTTGGCTACTCCCGGCACGGTACGGCGCGACTATACCCAGGAGCTGATCCGCGAGTTCGCCGGCGATTGCAAAGTCACGCTGGTCGGCAGCGAGCGGCTGGCGAGCCTTGCGGAATCGGCGCTGCGCGGAGAGGCGGTAGCCGATGATGCAATCGCGACTGAGATCGCGCCCTGTTTCGTCGATGACGGCGCCCGCACCGATACGGTGGTGCTGGCTTGCACCCATTATCCGCTGCTGTTCGATCGCCTGAAGAAGCTCGCGCCCTGGCCGGTGGAATGGATCGACCCGGCACCCGCCATCGCCAGGCGCGCTTCGAGCCTCCTGGGCGCCCCGGGGCCGGCGGCCAATGCGCCCGTGCGGGCCCTATTCACCAGTGGCCGGGCGCCCTCGACAGCGCTCGCCGCGGCGCTTGCGGTCTATGGCGTCGAGGCCGCGGAGGCGCTTCCCGCCGCGGTTTGACAGGCCCGGCCCCAGCGGCTATCCCCACCAAGCCTTGCGGACCTTCGGGTCCGCTTGGCATTTTACGCACCCGCGGCAGTGGCTTCCTTGAGGCCCCTGCCTGTCGGCCGGATCTTCCGGCAGAGGAGGGCGCGCGACCCGAGTAGGAGAGGGATCACGCGATGTCGAAACGTTTGCAGGCGAAGCACAAGCTCGATCGCCGCATGGGCGAAAATATCTGGGGCCGCCCGAAGAGCCCCGTCAACCGGCGCGAATATGGACCCGGTCAGCACGGCCAACGCCGCAAGGGCAAGCTCTCGGACTTCGGCGTGCAGCTGCGCGCCAAGCAGAAGCTGAAGGGCTATTACGCCAATATTTCCGAGAAGCAATTCCGCAAGATCTATGCGGAAGCCGTGCGCCTGAAGGGCGATACCGGCGCGATCCTGATCGGGCTGCTGGAGCGGCGCCTCGACGCGCTGATCTATCGTGCGAAACTGGTGCCCACGGTATTTTCGGCGCGCCAGTTCGTGTCACACGGTCATGTCAAAGTGAACGGCAAGCGCGTCACCATCCCGAGCTTCAAGGTCAAGGTCGGCGAAGTGGTCGAGCTGCGGGATCGCTCCAAGGAACTCGCGATCGTGCTGGAGGCGACCCAATCCGCCGAGCGCGACGTGCCCGACTATCTCGAGGTCGACCACAAGAAAATGACCGCCAAGATGACGCGGGTACCGACCCCCACCGAGGTGCCCTATCCGGTGCAGATGGAACCGCACCTGGTCGTCGAGTTCTATTCGCGCTGAGATTTCATGAATTCGATGCTGCACACCGGCGCGCGCCCGCGCGCCGGAACGAATCGCTTTGCCCGAGTGGGCGGTCCACCGTGCAGCGACCGGGTATTTTGTGCGGTGCGGTAGAACCTCCTCGGTTGTCAGTGCGACCATATGCCGGAAGGTGCCGGGCGTGTGTTGTTCCCCCACACTTAGTAGGTTGCTTGATAATCGGTCGATATCTTGTAGCTTCCCCCCTCCGAAAGTCGTAGGGCGTTCAGTACATCACCAATGGGGAGAATCGCACATGGACCTGATGAATACGTTGAAGGGTTGGATCGGCGGGTTGACGGAAATCGGCCTCATGCTCATCGCATTGGCCATCGTC
>JAYUHJ010000016.1:0-2632 GCA_043767065.1 Hyphomicrobiales bacterium
TGAAGATCGCCCCGCAGCAGCCGGCCTTCACCCCCCGCTATTCCGCGGGCGCGCCGCAGCTCGTCTCCACCACGCTGGTCGCCGATCTCGAGACGCCGGTTTCCGCTTTCCTCAAGCTCGCCGGCGGCAAGCGCAACGCCTTCCTGTTCGAGTCGGTCGAGGGCGGCGCCGTGCGCGGACGCTATTCGATCATCGGGCTCGATCCCGATCTGGTCTGGCGCACCAACGGCAAGCAGGCCGAGATCAATCGTAACGCGCTGACCAAGCCCGACGCGTTCGTCCCCTGCCCCGAGCCGCCGATCCCGGCGCTGCGCGCTCTGATCGCCGAGAGCAAAATCGACATTCCGGTTTTGCTGCCGCCCATGGCCGCCGGCGTGTTCGGCTATCTCGGCTACGACATGGTGCGGCTGATGGAGAAGCTGCCGGCGCAGAAGCCGGACCCGATCGCCATTCCCGACGCGGTGCTGGTGCGCCCGACGATCGTGGTGATTTTCGACGCGGTGCAAGACTCGATCACCGTCGTCACGCCCGTGCGCCCCGATCCCGCGGTCAACGCCAAGGCCGCCCACGCGCGCGCGGTCGAGCGCCTGAGCGCCGTGGTCGATACGCTGGAAAAGCCGCTCGACAAGCAATCGCCCCATGCCGAGGTCGGCCCGATCGCCGCGGCGGCGAGTTCCAACACCACGGCCAAGGAATTCGAGGCCATGGTGCTGCGGGTCAAGGAATACATCCTGGCCGGCGATATTTTCCAGGTCGTGCTGTCGCAGCGCTTCGAGGCGCCGTTCAAGCTACCGCCGTTCGCGCTCTATCGCGCGCTGCGGCGCGTGAATCCGGCGCCGTTTCTTTATTATCTCGATTTCGGCGGCTACGCGGTCGCCGGCTCCAGCCCGGAAATCCTGGTGCGCGTGCGCGAGGGCAAGGTGATCGTGCGCCCGATCGCCGGCACCAAGCCGCGCGGCACCACCCCGCACGAGGACAAGGCGCTGGAGGAGGAGCTTCTGTCCGACCCCAAGGAGCGCGCCGAGCATCTGATGCTGCTCGACTTGGGCCGCAACGACGCCGGGCGTGTGTCAAAGATGGCGACGGTGAAGGTCACCGATCAGTTTTTCGTCGAGCGCTACAGCCAGGTCATGCACATCGTGTCGAACGTCGAGGGCGAGCTCGATCCGAAATACGACGCGCTCGATGCACTGATCGCGGGCTTTCCGGCCGGCACCGTTTCCGGCGCGCCGAAAGTGCGCGCCATGCAGATCATCGACGAGCTGGAAAAGGAAAAGCGCGGGATTTACGCGGGCGCGGTCGGCTATTTCTCCGCCATGGGCGAGATGGACACCTGCATCGTGCTGCGCACCGCGCTGGTGAAGGACGGCGTCATGTACGTGCAGGCCGGCGCCGGCATCGTCGCCGATAGCGTGCCGCGCTCCGAGCAGATCGAGTGCGAGAACAAGGCCAAGGCCCTGTTCCGCGCCGCCGAAGAAGCCCGCCGCTTCGCCAGCGAAGCCGGGCGCGGGCAATAGCCATCGCCGGTCTTGCGGCCGGAGTCGGGCGGCGTTATGTTACATGTAACAGGAGCCCGCGATGTCGCGCACGTCCAAGTCCGGGCGCAAGCCGCCCAGGGCGAAGCCCGCCAAGCTCAAGTCCTCGCGCGAAAGAGTGCGGGCGCATCGCGTGCGTTTGCGCGCGCAGGGCCTGCGTCTTGTTCAAATGTGGCTTCCCGACCAGCGCTCCCCAGCGTTCCGGCGCGAGGCCTTGCGTCAGTCGCGCATAATCAATGCATCCCGCGGCGAGAAGGAAGCCCTCGATTTCATCCAGGCTGCGGCCGATTGGTCCGATCGTTGAAGCGCGGCGATCTCGTCACGGTAGCCGCCAACTTGCCTTACACCGGCAAGCCAAGACCGGCGGTGATCATCCAATCGGACGCCTTCCCGCTAGCCTCGGTGACCCTTTGCCTGATCACCAGCGAGGAAACTGAGCCCGTCGACCTGCGCATTAGGCTCGATCCAGATCACTTGAATGGCCTGCAACGCGCTTCATGGATCATGATCGACAAGATTCTGACCGTTCCGCGCGAACAAATCGGCCAAAGATTTGGGCAGCTGGTGGAGGCTCAAGTCGCGCTGCTCGATCAGGCCCTTGCCGTCTTCCTCGACCTGCGGGGCGCTTGACGCGCGATGACACCAAGTGGCACCCACATGCCCGGAACCGAGCCCATGCATGTAGCCCTGATCGACAACTACGACAGCTTCACCTGGAACCTGGTGCACGCGCTCGGCGCGCTCGGGGCCACGGTGGAAGTGCATCGTAATGACGCGATCAGCGTTGACGCGCTCGCCAACAAGCGTGTCGACGCGATCGTTATTTCGCCCGGCCCCTGCACGCCGAAGGAAGCCGGCATTTCGGTCGAGGTCATCGAGCGGCTCGGCGAGACCACGCCGATTCTCGGCGTCTGTCTCGGCCACCAGTCGATCGGCCAGGCTTACGGCGGCGACATCGTGCGCGCGCACCCGGTGCACGGGAAGCTTTCGAAAATCAATCACAGCGGCGAAGGCGTGCTGCGCGGCATCAACGGGCCGTTCGCCGCCACGCGCTACCACTCATTGGTCATAAAGCGCGACACCATGCCGAAGGATCT
>JAYUHJ010000017.1:0-6204 GCA_043767065.1 Hyphomicrobiales bacterium
GCTTCGAGGGTTTGCCGTCGCGCTCGCCGCAGCGGATATCGGCGATCCCGATGTGCTGGATCGCGCCCGGCCCGGCGATGCGACTACCGATATAGGTGACGCCTCCAACCACGTGCGTAACGCCGAGCAACGGGTCGAGCCTCTCGACGCTATCGACGCCGTTCTGCAGCGTAATGACCGCGGTGTCCGGGCCGATCAGCGGCTTGGTCTGCTCGCCGGCCTTCTCCGTATCCCAGAGCTTGACCGCGAACAGCACGATATCGAGCGGGCCGATGGTGCGCGGATCGTCGGTAGCCGTGATGTTTTTCAGATGCAGGTTGCCGACCGGGCTGGTGATCTTCAGGCCGTCCTTGCGTAGCGCCTCCAGATGCGCGCCGCGCGCGATGAAGGCGACCTCGTGCACGGCCTGCTGCAGCCGCGCACCGAAATAGCCGCCCACTGCCCCTGTCGCCATTACGCCGATACGCATGCGCTTTGCCTTTCAGTCCTGCTTGAGGTTCGCGGCGTCCACCGTTGCATAATAAGGCTTTATGTCGAGCAGCGGCGTGCCGTCCAAGCAATCGAGACCGGTGACCGCGAGCTTGGTGCCCTCGCGCTTTAGGAGTTTGACCACGGAAATCGCAATCGGATTGGGCCGCACCGGCGAGCGCAGCGCGAAGGTGCCGCGCGCCTCGCCCAGATGACGGGGCACCTGCACCACGAGATCGCGCCGGGCGCGGTCCATGAAATAGACGGCGACCAGGTGGGGGGACTTTTCGACGCCTTCGAGAGCGCGCGCATAGCGCGGGTCTACTTCGATGGTGCAAAGCGCCTCGCCCGCCTCGCGCGGGTTTTTCGGGCACTCGGCGCGGGTCTTCCAGGGCGTGTGGATCGTGCCGATGAAATAGACGCCGGCGTCGAAGCGCTCAGGCAGCGCGACGGCGATCTCGCCCTCGCGGATATCGAATTCGTCGTTCTCAGCGGCGCTCATGTCGGCGAAGCCTTGAAGTTCCAGAAGAGATTCCGCAAGCGCCACCTAAGTTCTTGCCCGCGTTGACCTAATGACATAAGCATATCTTTATGTCTTCTCCGCTGCGGTTCGGTCCTTTGCTCGACGGCCTCAAGGCCGCGGCCGAGGATACGCGCCTGCGCTTGCTTGCGCTGTTGGGCGAGGCGGAGCTTACGGTCTCGGATCTCACCGAAATCCTCGGCCAGTCGCAGCCGCGCATCTCGCGTCATCTCAAGCTCTTGGCCGAGGCCGGGCTGGTGGAGCGCCATCGCGAAGCGAGCTGGGCGCTCTATCGCCGCACTGGCGAAGGTGACGGCGCCGCGCTCGGCGAAGCGCTGGCGCAACTGCTCGACTCCGGCGACCCCGTGCTCGCCCGCGACCGCGAGCGGCTCGCGCGCGTGCGCGCCGCGCGGGCCGCGGCGGCGCAGGATTATTTCCGAAAGCACGCAAGCCAGTGGAACGAGATCCGCAAGCTGCATGTCGCCGACACCGCGGTGGAATCCGCTGTCCTCGACGCGCTCAAGGGCGTGCGCATCGAGTCGCTCCTCGATCTCGGCACCGGCACCGGCCGCATGCTGGAGCTGTTCGGCCCGAATATCGACCGCGGATTGGGTGTCGATCTCAATCCGGAAATGCTGGCGGTGGCGCGCGCGAACCTTGAGCGCGCTGGGCTCAAGAACTGCACGGTACGCCAGGGCGAGTTCTATAATCTCGCGCTCGGGCGCGACGCCTTCGATGTCGTGATCGTGCATCAGGTGCTGCATTATCTCGACGACGGCGCGCGGGCGATCCGCGAGGCCGCGCGCGTGCTCAGGCCCGGCGGCCGGCTCGTGGTGGTCGATTTCGCTCCCCATGACCTCGAGTTCCTGCGCGACGAACATGCGCACCTGCGCCTCGGCTTCGCCGAAGAGACGGTGGCGCAATGGATGCGAGCGGCGGGGCTCGAAGTGGTATCGCACCGCTCGCTCGCGCCTAAGAAGGCCCCCAAAGGCAAGCTCACGGTCTCACTCTGGCTCGGCCGCGACCCGCGAATTTTGCTCGCCGGTTCCCGCCGGGAGGTGGCCTGAGGTCAAACGGAAAGCGCCGGAGGGGGTTCGACCCTCCGGCGCCTGGCTCGGGGCGCCCCCGGGCCTCCGGGGACGCTTTATGTGCGCTAGTTCAGATCATTCCGAGGAGAACCGCCCCCACGAACGCGAAAGCGGCCCAGATCGCAAACATGTTGATCCTGCGAGCAAAGTCCACGGGATGTCTCCCTGGCTGTTGAGCCTGAACGAAAGGCTAGCGACGATCGTGTCCACTGCAAGACCATAACTGCGGCAGTGCGGGAGAGTTCCCGCCAAGCCTTTGATTTCAGGCGCTGCAGCGCGAGATCACGCTTGGAGAACAGCGGGAATGGCCAAAAAAGTATCAAGGAAATCCGGCGAATCAAATGTGGCGGGGCTGCTTCAAAAAGCGGCAGCCCTCTCCGGCGCGCCGTGCGAGCCGGTCGGCATCGTTGACCAAGCGTTAACGCAGTTCCTTGATCGGACCTTAACGGGACCGCTCGCATTTTCGCGGAATGGCGCGCGGCGTAGTCCAGTATCTCGTCATCCCGCTCGTTGCCCTGGGGGTGTTCGGCTGTCGGGTCTACGACTTCGCCGAACGCGATCCATGGCGCAACGAGGCGGAGCAGCGCTGCCTCGCGACCAACGTCCTCAAGACTTCAAGCTACGTCGAACCGGCGCCTGAAATCGGCCGCGGGGCCTGCGGCATGACGCAGCCGTTCAAGGTCGCGGCGATCGGCGACGGAACGCTCTCGGGTGCGCGCGAGCAGCCGGCACCCCAGGGCTTCGCGGCGCGCGTGCGCGGCATCCTCGGTCCGACCAACGTTGCGGCGCGTCGCTCCACTCCGGCCGCGACCCCCGTGACGATCGAGCCGCGGGCGACGCTGGCCTGCCCGCTGATCACGGCGGTCGATCGCTGGCTGCTCGAAGACGTGCAACCGGCGGCAATAGCCTGGTTCGGCGAGCAGGTGGTCGAGATCAAACAGATTTCGTCCTATGCCTGCCGGTCGATGAACAATCAACCGGGCGCGCGAACGTCGGAGCACGCCTACGGCAACGCGCTCGACGTGGCAGCGTATCGTTTCGCCAGCGGACGCGAAGTGACGGTCAAGGATGGCTGGCGTGGGCGGCCGGAGGAGCGCGGGTTCCTGCGCCAGATCCACGCCGCGGCCTGCGAGCGCTTCTCCACCGTGCTCGGACCGGGCGCTGATGCGTTCCACTACGACCATTTCCATCTCGATCTCGCGCGCCGCTCCTCGGGCAGAGTCTGTAAGCCGCTACCGCAGGAAGTGCGACCTGACCCCGAGAGTCTGCGCATGGCGCACCGCGCGCCTCTGGCACCTGCACCGGCTCCCTATAGAACCGCTGCCCCGGCGCCGGCTCCCTACGCTGTCGCGCGGCCAAGCACGCCGCCACCGGCGCAGCCCGACACATTGTTTTCGAACCGGTCGCTGGCCGAATTGCCGCCGTCGCATCTCGCGGCGCCTTCAGCGCCTCAAATGCCGCCCGCACGGACGATCCAGGCGCCGGCGCAGCCTGTTGGCGAGCCGCTGAGCCTCATCCCACCGCGGCCGACGCAGGTTCCGGGACACCTGCCGGCTCCCGTGTCGCCTCATGCCTTGCCGCCGCAGCCGCAATACACGCGGCCCGGCCTGCGGCCGCCCGGATCGATTCCGGCGGCGGGCCGTTTCGATCCGCTGGTCACGGGATCGGTGGATACGCGGAAATTCTACGCCGACACGCCGGCAGTGGAGCGCGATCTGCCCGGCGCGACGCCGGGCGAGGACTGAGCATCTAGGACGAGCGTGGCGGGCCGGCGTCGGTGGCGTTCGGCCCGTAGAACATTCGCCCGAGGCGCGCTTCGAGCGCGGCGCGCTCGCAGTTCGAACACGGTCTCGACGTCGAGTACATCACGCAATCGGATAGATCGGCCCGCGCAAGACGCGCTTGAGCATCGCGCATGGCCTCACGCTCGGCGTGCGCCGTCCAGTCGAGCTTAAGAACAACGCGGCTCGGGCCAAAGCCCACGATCTCGTCGCCCTTCACGACGACCGCGCCATAAGGCTGGTCGCCGGTGCGCTCGGCTTCGGCCTTCATCCTGAAGGCGGCCTCGACGAATTTCTTCGTGCGCTCGTCGGCCGCGGCCAGGGCCGGTCCACCGAAGACAGCACCGGCTAGAATTGCTATCGCAGTGCGGCGGCTACAGGAGCACATGCCGAAAACATACCGTGGCGTGCGCCCGGCTCCTAGCTGCAAGCTGCGGTCAGGCCGGCGCGTTGTGCCATGCCCGTTCCCCGGGCGAGCGTGGACGAAGTCCGCGCGAGACCCGAGGTCCAGGGCGACATGTTCCGAGTACGCAGCCCCTGGACCCCGGCTCTCCCCCGGATCAAGTCCGGGGTCGGCCGGGGAACGTCACGTTGGCGCGTTGCTCTTCAAGAGCTTCCAGGTGATCGAGTCGACCAGCGCCTGGAACGAGGCGTCGATGATGTTCGGCGACACACCGACCGTGGTCCAGGTCTCGCCGGTCTCGTCCTTGGACTCGATCAGCACGCGCGTCACGGCGCCGGTGCCGCCGTCTAGGATACGCACGCGGTAATCGATGAGCTGCAGGCCCGAGATGTAGGGCTGGTAGCGGCCGAGGTCCTTGCGCAGCGCGAGATCGAGCGCGTTGACCGGCCCGTTGCCTTCGGCGGCCGTGATCATGGTCTCGCCGTGCACGCGCACTTTCACCGTGGCCTCGGCCACGGTGATGATTTCGCCCTTGGCGTTGTAGCGGCGCTCCACGTTCACGCTGAAGTTCTCGACGTCGAAATATTCCGGCACCTTGCCCAGCATGCGGCGCGCCAGCAGCGCGAAAGAAGCGTCGGCGGCTTCGTAAGCGTAGCCCTGAGCTTCGCGCGTCTTCACTTCTTCCAGCAGCCGCGCGATGCGCGGATCGTCCTTCTCGACCTTGATGCCCAGTCGCTCGAGCTCGGCGACCACGTTGGACTTGCCGGATTGATCCGACACCAGCAGCTTGCGCCGATTGCCGACCGCCTCGGGGGCGACGTGCTCGTAGGTGTTGGGGTCCTTCAGGATCGCCGAGGCGTGGATGCCGGTCTTGGTGGTGAAGGCGGCGTCGCCCACATAGGGCGCGTGCTTGTTGGGCGCGCGGTTCAGCATCTCATCCAGGGTGTGAGCGACCTTGGAAAGCTCCTTGAGCGCGCCCTCTTTGACGTTGATTTCGAATCGATTTGCGAACTCGGGCTTGAGCATCAGCGTCGGGATGATCGAGCACAGATTGGCGTTGCCGCAGCGCTCGCCGACTCCGTTCAAGGTGCCCTGGATCTGGCGCGCACCGGCGCGCACGGCGGCGAGCGAATTGGCCACCGCCTGCTCGGTGTCGTTGTGGGCGTGGATGCCGACGTGCGAGCCGGGGATGGTCTTGGTCACTTCGCGGACGATTTCCTCGACTTCGTGGGGCAGCGTGCCGCCATTGGTGTCGCACAGCACCACCCAGCGCGCGCCAGCGTCATAAGCGGCCTTGGCACAGGCGAGCGCGTATTCCTTGTTGTCCTTGTAGCCGTCGAAGAAGTGCTCGCAATCGAGCATGACCTCGCGGCCGGCGGCCTTGGCAGCGGCGACGCTCTCGCGGATCGATGTGAGGTTTTCCTCGAGCGGAATTTCGAGCGCGACCCGCACCTGATAGGCCGAGCTTTTCGCGACAAAACAGATGGCGTCGGCTTTGGCGGCGAGCGTGGCGGCGAGGCCCGGGTCGTTCGAGGCGGAGCGGCCTGCCCGCTTGGTCATGCCAAAGGCGGTGAACTTCGATTTGGTGTCGCGCTTTTCGGAAAACAGCGCGGTGTCGGTCGGATTGGCGCCCGGATAGCCGCCCTCGATGTAATCGACGCCGAGGCGGTCGAGCAGCCGCATGACCGAGAGCTTGTCGGCGAGCGTGAAATCGACGCCCTGCCCCTGCGCGCCATCGCGCAGCGTGGTGTCGAAGAGGTAGAGGCGGTCTTTCATCGGGCGACTCTCTTCCCCTCTCCCCTTGCGGGAGAGAAGTTCCTCGTGCGTGGCGCATAACAACCTTCACCTCTCCCCGCTTGCGGGGAGAGGGTGCCGAGCGCCGGAGGCGCGAGGCGGGTGAGGGGGCGCTTGCGAATTTTGGGGGGGGGGCGCCCCCCCCCCCCC
>JAYUHJ010000018.1:0-2626 GCA_043767065.1 Hyphomicrobiales bacterium
GGCCTGACGCCGCGTCTAGCTGCCGAAGACTTCCGCGAAGCTCGCGCGCAGCGCTTTGTCGACGTCAGCCATCGATGCCTCGATTCCAAGATCGGCAAGACTGGTGACGCCGTGCTGCGGATCGCTCACCCCACAGGGCATGATGCCAGAATAGTGCGAAAGATCCGGCGCGACATTGAGCGAGACGCCGTGATAGGTGATCCAGCGGCGCACGCGCACGCCGACAGCGGCGATCTTGTCCTCGTGGCCGGCGCCTTTGTCGGGCCGCTTGACCCAGACGCCGATCCGGTCGGCGCGCCGCTCGCCCTCGACGCCGAAGCGCGCGAGCGTCCGGATCAGCCATTCTTCCAGCGCGAACACGAAGCGGCGGATATCCGCGCCGCGCGGCTTCAAATCCAGCATCACATAAGCAACGCGCTGGCCGGGGCCGTGATAGGTGAAGCGGCCGCCGCGGCCGGTCTCGAACACCGGAAAGCGCGCCTCGATCAACTCACTGGGCTCCGCGCTGGTGCCGGCGGTATAGAGCGGCGGATACTCCAGAAGCCAAACCAGCTCCGGCTTGTCGCCTGAGGCGATCTCGGCGACGCGGGTCTCCATGGCGGCGAGCGCATCGGCATAGGCCACCGGCCGCGCGCTCGTGTGCCAATCGACCTGCACGCGGCGGGGGGCGAGCAGGGAGGTGGGGTGGGCGGCTGGTTCGGCCATTCGGAGCGCGGCGCTTCGGATCAGTCGAAATGGCCGGCGATCGCCGCGTTGTAATCGCTGGAGCGTTTCGCAATCGGGCCGGCGACGACGAAGAACACGATCTCCTTGTCCACTGCGCAGCGCACGGCAGCGGTATAGTCGCCGCGCTCGCCGAATACCGTGGTGCTGACGACCTCGAAGCCCTTGGTGAAGCCCTCGGCGCGGACCGCTCGCCGGGCCTTCTGCACGCAAGCGTCGGTGGACAGAGTCATGTTTGCCCAGCGTGTGCTCATGCTCGGAGGGGCGGCGAGCGCGGCGGTCGCGCAGGCTGCAAGCACGACGGCCGGAACCAGGATGCGTGATTTAAGGCGCATGATGTTCTCCTTGCGGCGCTAGGTTAGCATCAGGGCGAGGCGGACAGCAGGTATTTGCGGCTTGCTGCGGTCCGGGCGGTGCCGGCCTGCCCTTGAGGATACAGGATCGATTTGTTACATCGAAGCGCGCGGCGGGATAGCCGCGCATATCCATATCCCCTGGCGGTCGTGGCGGAATTGGTAGACGCACTAGCTTGAGGTGCTAGCGGGGCAACCCTTGGAGGTTCGAGTCCTCTCGACCGCACCATTACTACCTGCGACGGCGGCCTCAGGGCCGCCGTTTCGCTTTGTTCGAGTGGCCGCCGAGTGGCCTTTGCCGCCACTGGATTCAGACCTACCATCCGCCCGGGTCGGGAGAAGGGCATCAAGGAGCCGGCATATGTCGAAACTCGTTCTATTCGCGTTGGGCGCCGTATTGGCGCTCGCTTCTCCGGTTTTCGCGGCGGAGGAACTCGTCACCATCGGCGGCGGGCGGGCGGTGCTCGACAAGCCGGCCAACGCGCGCGCGGGCATTATCCTGGTCGCGGGTGGTGACGGTAATCTCGGCATCGGCGCCGACGGCCAGATCAACCGGCTGCGCGGCAACCAGCTGATCCGCACGCGCGGCATGTATCGTGCGGCGGGGCTCGCGGTGCTCACGGTCGATATCGGCGTCGATCTCGGCGCCGCGGTGCAATACATGCGCGGGATCGTGCGCAGCGTGACGCTCGCCGGCACCAGCCGCGGCACGTTGCGTATCGCGCAAGCGGTCGCCGGCAGCGCACGGCCGGATGCGGTGGTGTTCACTGCGGGCTTCATGCAGCAGGTACAGGGCATCCTCGGCTCACCCGGCGCGCTGCCGCGTACGCTCGTCGTACATCATCGCCTCGACGGCTGCCGGGTCACGCCGCCCGACGCGGTCGAGCCGTTCAAGCAATGGGGCGGCGGCAAGGTGCGCGTGATGTGGCTGACCGGCGGGCGCGATGAAGGCGACCCGTGCCAGGCGGGCGGCCACCACGGCTTCAGCGGGCTCGACGGCCGCGTGGTCGGCACCGTCGCGGGCTTCGCCAAGGGCGGCGGGTGAACACGCCGAAGCCCAAAGCCGAGCCGAAGCCGCGCGATCCCGATTGGGACGCCAAGGTGCGCGCGAGCTTCGCGCGCCAGACCTTCATGGATACGATCGGCGCGCGCATCGCGGCGCTCTCGCCGGGCCGGTGCGAGGTGGAAATGCCGTTTCGGGCAGACCTTTGCCAGCAGCACGGCTATCTGCACGGCGGCGTGGTGACTGCGATCGCCGCCAATGCGGCCGGCTACGCGGCGCTCACGCTGATGCCGGCCAATTCCTCGGTGCTCGGCGTCGAGTACAAGATCAACCTGCTCGAAGCGCCGAAGGGCGAGCGGTTCGTCGCACGCGGCGCGGTGATCAAGCCGGGCCGCACGCTCAATGTCGTCGAATGCGACGTGGAGGCGGTGCAAGGCGGTACCAAACTCCTCGTCGCGCGCATGCTGGCGACCATGATGTGCGTCGAGGGAAGATCGGAACTGGCGGACTAGGGAACATCGCAATGCGCAATGCGTGGGAAGGCTTC
>JAYUHJ010000019.1:0-14583 GCA_043767065.1 Hyphomicrobiales bacterium
GGTGATCGCCTCGCCAAGCCCCATGTTGATCACGATCTTTTCGATCGTCGGGACTTGGTAGGGGTTCTTCAACCCGAGCGTCTTCATCAGCGCCGGTCGAACCTCGTCCTTGAAGCGAATCGCGAGACGCGGCGGTGGACGAGGACGATCTTCGAGCTTCGCCTTGCCCCGACTGCCGGTCCCCGCCGTGCGCGCCATGCGCTCACGACGCGTTTCGCCCTTGGGCGCCTTGCCTTCGCCGCCCTCACCTTTGGCCGCACGCGGCTTTTCACCCGCGCCCGCCTCGCCTGCAGAAGCGCCTTCGGCAGACTTGGGCTGCTTGGGCTCTCGGGCCTTTTTTTCGCCGCCGCCGTGCCACTCGAACAGCTTGGCGGTGTAATCCCAATAGTCCTTCAGGCTCTCGCCCTTGATGGCGAATACCGGCGTGCCGCCGGCCGCGACCGCGGCCGCCGCGTGATCCTGCGTCGAATAGATGTTGCACGATACCCAGCGCACGTCGGCGCCGAGCGCCTTCAAGGTTTCGATCAGCACCGCGGTCTGGATCGTCATGTGCAGCGAGCCGGCGATGCGTGCGCCCTTCAAGGGCTGCTGCTTACCGTATTCCTCGCGCGTGGCCATGAGGCCCGGCATCTCGGTCTCGGCGATAGCGATTTCCTTGCGGCCGAATTCGGCGAGGCCGATGTCCTTGACGACGTAGTCCTTGGCGGCGGGCATGGCTCGAAACTCCAATGGTGATCGGTGCGCGGCGTTAGACGGGGTAAGGCTTTGCGCGGCGATAAGGATATAAAGATATCCTTATATCACTGAAGAGCCGCGGTCAACCGCGGCCGGTCATTCTTCCTCGCCGAACTTGCTCCCAACCAGCGCAGCCACTGCGTCGAGGGCGGCCTCGGCTTCCGGCCCCTTGGCGGTGACGCGGATCGAGGTGCCGGGGGCGGCGGCGAGCATGAGGATGCCCATGATCGAAGTGCCGCCCACGGTCTCGCCGCAACGGGTCACGGTCACCTCGGCGCGGAATTGCTCGACGGTCTGCACGAATTTGGCGGCGGCGCGCGCGTGCAGCCCGCGCTTGTTGACGATGTCGATTTCGCGGGCGAGCGTACCTTCGGCAAGCTCCGGATCCGGCGGGCAGTCGGCGTCGGGTCCGGACTTGTCCGGTCCGGACTTGTCCGGTCCAGGCTTGGCGGTCATTTTCCGTCCAGTACTTGGCTCGCGATATTGATGTATTTGCGCCCGGCCTCCTGGGCCATGGCCGCGGCCTGCGCCAGGGTGGTGTCCTCGCGCACCTTGGCGAGTTTCACCAGCATCGGCAGGTTGATGCCGGCGATCACTTCGATATTCGGCGCATTCATCACGGAGATCGCAAGGTTCGAGGGCGTACCGCCGAACATGTCGGTGAGGATCGCAACGCCCTTGCCGGAATCGACGCGAGCGACCGCGTCGAGGATGTCCTGGCGGCGGCGCTCGATATCGTCGGTGGGGGCGATGGCGATCGCTTCGATCTGACGCTGCGGGCCCATAATGTGCTCGAGCGCCGCGCGAAACTCGGCGGCGAGGCGGCCATGGGTGACGAGGACGAGACCGATCATGTCAATTCCGCCGGCAGGGAAGGGGCCGTGGACCCCGGGCCGATGCGGGGCGGCATATTCCTTAGGTGCACCTGCGAAGGCAAGCGGGAAGCGACAGGGTCGCTCAAGCGTGAGGCATGGTGGAAAAGAGAGCCAGAACAATGGGTAAGGGGTCCTCGCCGGGCGCGATGGGAAGCCGTGGCAGGCCGATCTCCATCACCTCGGTCTTGAGCGCTCCGGTCGGCGGCAAGCGTGTGGCGTCCAAGGCGGCAAGATCAACGACGAGACCTACGACGGCCCTCAGCTCGTATTTTATTTGCCGGATGCCGAGGCCGCGCACCTCGATCAGTCCGCGGATCGTGTCCGGAGCGGAAGCGATCAGGCGGCCGTGAGCCGCTACAAGCGCGACGCGGTCGTCGGCCACGAGGCGGGCGAAGGGTGCGACGCCTGCGCGGGCTGCGTCGATGAGCGCGAGCGCAAGCCGGGACTTGCCCGATCCGGCCGGGCCGCGGATCAACAGCGCGCGTGCGCCAACCAGCACGCAGCTCGCATGCACGGTCTCGCAGGCAGGTTCAGGCATGGATCACGTGGCGGGCAGGCGTACGACGAAGCGGGCGCCGGCGACCTTCGGCTCACCACCCGGCACGGGCGGGGTCATGCGGTTCTCGGCCCAGATGCGGCCGCCATGGGCTTCGACGATCTGCCGCGAGATCGAAAGTCCGAGCCCGGAATTCTGACCGAAGCCCTCGCCGGGTCGATCGGTATAGAAGCGCTCGAACACGCGCGAAAGCGCATCGGGCCGGATGCCGGGGCCGTCGTCATCGACCACGATCTCGACCTCGCCCTTGAGCCGCCGGCAGACCACGCGCACGGCGCCGCCCGGCGGCGAGAACGAGCGCGCATTGTGCAGAAGGTTGTCGACGACTTGAGAGAGGCGCGAGTCGTGGCCCGGCACGACATAGCTCGCGGGCGCGCCCGGGGCGCGCTCGAAGGCGAGCGTGATCGAGACCTTGTCGTCGCGCGGTACGTCGTTGGCGAGCGTAACCACGGTGGTGAGCAGATTGCGCAGGTCGATAGGTGCCGCCTCCTGGCGCTGCAGGTCGGCGTCGAGCCGGCTGGCGTCGGAGATGTCGCTGATCAGCCGGTCGAGCCTTCTCACGTCGTGCTGGATCACCGCGAGCAAGCGGCTGCGCGCATCCTCGCTCTTGGCGAGCGGGAGCGTTTCGACCGCAGAACGCAATGAAGTCAAAGGGTTCTTCAGCTCGTGGGCCACATCGGCGGCGAAGCTCTCGATCGCCTCGATGCGGGCATAGAGCGTATTGGTCATTTCGCGCAGCGAGCCGGAAAGATGTCCGACCTCGTCGGAGCGCTTGCTGAAGTCCGGAATCTCCACCCTTGAGCGGATGCGGCGGCGCACCACATCGGCGGCGCCGGCAAGCCGCCGCAACGGTCCGCCGATGCTGCGCGCGAGCAGGATCGACAGAATTATCATGACGCCGGCGGCGATCAAGAACACCCGCACAATGACCCAGCGCTCCGCTTCGACTGCAGTTTCGATCTCGCCGCCCTGGGTCGAGAGCAAGAGCACGCCGGATAGGGCGCGGAAACGCTGTACCGGTACGGCTACAGAGATCACGACATCGCCGCGCTCGTTCTGGCGCACGGCGCTTGCACTCTGGCCGGACATGGCGGTTACGACTTCCGAGTAGCCGCGCCCGTTCTCGAGACCGAGTTCGCGGCGGACCGGCAGATTTCCGCGGTTAACCCGTTTCATGATCTGGTCGTACTGGCGGCGGAAGAAGCCCGGCGTCGGCGCGTCCGGCGGCGGCAGGTCGAAGCGGAGAATCTCGCCGCGGATATAAAGCGTGCGCGAGTCGAGCAGGAGCGTCCCGTCGCGGTCATAAATGTGCGCGCGCGTATTGGTAGGCGTCACCAGCAAGCGCAGCAGCGGCGCGATGCGCTCGGGATTGAGCGGGAACTCGAGCGGCGAGAACACCTCCTGGCCGGGGCCGTAAGTCTCTCCGGCATGGAGCTGAAGCAGCCGTTCCGGGTCGATGGTGACGGTGTTGGCGTCGGCGGTGGCGGAAGCGGCGACGGCGCCGGCGATGATCTCGCTCTGGATCAGCAAGCTCTGGACGCGCGCGTCGATCAGGCCGGCGCGGTACTCGGAAAGATAAAGAATGCCGGAGACCAGCGCGACGAGGCCCGCGAGATTGAGCAGGACGATACGGCGGGTGATGCTGGAGAAGCCGAGGTTGGAGAGCTTACGGCCGAGCCCGCGCAATACGTCGAGCGAGCGCCGCAGCCGGTTCGGCGCACGCGCAATCGGGGTTTTTTCGACATCCGCCTTCATGGACCGGCGGCCGGCGCGGCAGGCATCCCTGCCGCGGCTCAGGCCTCCTTGAACCGATAGCCGACGCCGTAAAGCGTCTCGATCATTTCGAAGTCGTCATCGACGATCTTGAATTTCTTGCGCAGCCGCTTGATGTGGCTGTCGATGGTGCGGTCGTCGACATAGACCTGATCGTCATAGGCCGCATCCATGAGCGCGTTGCGGCTCTTGACCACTCCGGGCCGTACCGCCAGCGCCTGCAGGATCAGGAACTCGGTGACGGTCAGCGTCACTGGGTCGCCCTTCCAGGTGCAGGTATGGCGCTCCGGGTCCATGCGCAACTGGCCGCGCTCGAGCGCCTTGGCGTCGAGCTGTTCCTTGGTCGCCTGAGCGTCCTTCGGCGTGAAACGCCGCAACACCGCCTTCACGCGCTCGACCAGCAGCCGCTGGGAAAACGGTTTCCGGATGAAATCGTCGGCGCCCATCTTGAGTCCGAACAATTCGTCGATCTCCTCGTCCTTGGACGTCAGGAAGATCACCGGCATATCGGCCTTTTGGCGCACGCGGCGGAGCAGTTCCATCCCGTCCATGCGCGGCATTTTGATATCGAGAATGGCGAGGTCGGGTACGTTGGTCTTAAATCCTTCGAGCGCCGAGGCGCCGTCGGTATAGGCGAGGATGCGGTAGCCTTCGGCCTCGAGCGCGATCGAGACGGAAGTCAAAATGTTGCGGTCGTCGTCGACGAGGGCAATGGTGGGCATGAACGCTCCTTGCCGGAACCGATCCGGTGTTCCCCTGCGGTAAATCCCCCAGGAAGGGCCGAAATGTGACGGCCCGCCACCCCCAAGCCCGCAATCTAGCGCCTTTGTGCAACTTTCGCCACGAAAAGCGCACTTGTCTTGACCAGCGCCCGTGTGGCGTGGCCCGTTGCCGCGTAAGGGAACCCGATGGGCGCGGCTGAGACCTTCGATCCGGTACGGGCGGCGAAGCGGCTGGTGCGCGAAGCGCGCATAGGCGCACTCGCGAGTCTGCGGGCTGATGGGGCGCCCTATGCGTCGTTGGTAACGGTTGCGACGGCTGCGGACAATGCGCCCTTGCTGCTGTTGTCGCGGCTGGCGCGGCACACGGAGAACATTTTACGCGACCCGCGTGTTTCTCTGCTGATCGATGAACGCAGCGGTGGCGATCCGCTCAGCGGCGCGCGCGTCAGCATCGCGGGCCGCATCGCGCTCACGGACGATGCAAGCGCGGCGCGGCGTTTTCTCGCGCGCCACCCCACGGCATCTGGTTACGCGACATTCGCTGATTTCGGGTTCTGGCAGATCGATGTCGAGAGCGTCCATCTCGTCGCCGGGTTCGGGCGCATCGTCGAACTCAAGCGCGATCAGATTCTCACCGCGACCGAGGACGCGGCTGACTTGCTGGCCGCCGAGGAGAGCGCGGTCGCGCATATGAACGATGACCACCGCGAGGCGATCGGGCTCTACGCGACGCGGCTGTTCGGAGCCGAGACGGGCGAATGGAAGATAATCGGGATCGACCCGGAGGGTTGCGATCTGATGGCCGGTGAAGCCGTCCGCCGCCTCGATTTTCCGCAGCGCGTCATTTCTCCTGAGGACTTGCGCAACACGCTGGTTGCGCTTGCGGATAAGGCAAGGCGCGCCTGAATCAAGGTTAAAATATGCGTGGGTAAAGACCGGGGCGGCAGGCCCGAAAAAAGTGGTACTATTCTTCTTCCCAAGGGCAGGGGCGACGCTCTAGAAGAGCCCCCAATTCCGGCGGCCGCACGTCCGGGGAGGCAGTGGTGAAAGAGTCCGGTATTCGTAACGGCGCCTGCGGCGCCGACAAGTTCGGCTTCAAGGACCTGAAGGCGGTCCATTGGAACCTGGTCGAGCCGCCGCTCTACGAGCACGCGATCGCGCACGGCGAGGCGGAGCTTGCCGCCGGCGGCGCGCTGGTGGCCGAGACCGGCGTGCATACCGGCCGCAGCCCCAAGGACAAATTCATTCTGCGCGACGCGCTCACCGAAAAGACGGTGTGGTGGGACAATAACGGCGCGCTCACGCAGGAGCAGTTCCAGCTGCTCTATGACGACTTCCTCGCGCACGCCAAGGGCAAGGAACTGTTCGCGCAGGATCTCTATGGCGGCGCCGATCCGAAATACCGGATTAAGACGCGGGTCTATACGGAGCTCGCCTGGCACTCGCTCTTCATTCGCACACTTCTGATCCGGCCCGATCGCGCGGAGCTCGCGCATTTTGCGCCGGAGCTCACGATCGTGGACCTGCCGTCGTTCAAGGCCGACCCCAAGCGTCACGGCTGCCGCAGCGAAACGATCATCGCCATCGATTTCACGCGCAAGATCGTGCTGATCGGCGGCACCAGCTATGCCGGCGAGATGAAGAAATCGGTCTTCACCACGCTCAATTATTATCTGCCGGCCGAAAGCGTGATGCCGATGCATTGCTCGGCCAATGTCGGGGCCGCGGGCGATGTCGCGTTGTTCTTCGGGCTTTCCGGCACCGGCAAGACCACGCTGTCGGCCGATCCGAAACGCACGCTGATCGGCGACGACGAGCACGGCTGGGGCCCGCAGGGCGTGTTCAATTTCGAGGGCGGCTGCTACGCCAAGACGATCAAGCTTTCGGCCGAGGCGGAGCCGGAGATTTTCGCCACCACCAAGCGGTTCGGCACGGTGATGGAAAACGTCGTGATCGATCCGATCACGCGCATCCCGGATTTCGACGACGGCTCCAAGACCGAGAACACGCGCGCGGCTTACCCGCTCGATTTCATCCCGAACGCCTCGAAGACCGGCCGCGCCGGGCAGCCGAAAAACATCATTATGCTCACGGCCGACGCGTTCGGCGTGATGCCGCCGATCGCCAAGCTCTCCTCAGCCGAGGCGATGTATCACTTCCTCTCGGGCTACACGGCCAAGGTCGCCGGCACCGAGAAGGGCGTGAAGGATCCGGAAGCGACGTTCTCGACCTGCTTCGGCGCGCCGTTCCTGCCGCGGCATCCGTCGGAATACGGCAATCTGCTGCGCGAGCTGATCGCCGCGCACGGGGTCGATTGTTGGCTGGTCAACACCGGCTGGACCGGCGGCAAGTTCGGGGTCGGCCGCCGCATGCCGATCAAGGTGACGCGCACGCTGTTGGCGGCGGTGCTCGACGGTTCGCTCAAGAACGCAAGCTTCCGCAACGATCCCTATTTCGGCTTCGCGGTGCCTACATCGGTGCCCGGCGTCGAGCCACATCTCTTGTATCCGTTCAAGACCTGGAAGGACAAGAGCGAGTTCGACGCCACGGCGCGCAAGCTCGTGAAGATGTTCCAACAGAACTTCGTCAAGTTCGAGCTGCACGTCGATCCGGCCGTGAAGGCGGCCGCGCCCGAAGTGCGGATTGCGGCGGAGTAGGCCTCGCAGCCACCCGCAGCGTATGCTGCCCAACCCAATGCGGGTGCCCTTCAGCGCGTGAGTGCGGCCCATGCTCCACGCTCAGGACAACTTCAACCTGTTGTCTCGCTTCCCTCATCTGTAGGCGCGGGCTAAGCTTTGCCCAGCACCGGCGCTGATTGCCGGTCGAAAACGCCACACGCAGAGCAGCGTCGGGCACTCGTCAGGGAGAGATATCCTATGCACATATTGAAAAGCGCGGCCGTCGGCGCCGCGATGACGCTTGGCGCGATGTCCGCGCAAGCGCAGCAGATCGATTCGATCCGTTGGGGCGTTCCGATGGCATTCGGTTCGAACCTGGTCGCGCTCGGGGACGCCATGCCTTGAGTTGCACAGAATATCGACGCAGCCTCGGGCGGCCGGATCAAGCTGCAGGTGTTCGAACCGGGCAAGCTCATTCCTGCGCTGGCGGTGTTCGACTCGGTTTCCGACGGCAAGGTCGAGGCCGGCTATACCTGGATGGGCTACGAGGTCGGCAAGGTGCCGGCGGCGGCGCTGTTCGGCGCCGTGCCGTTCGGCATGGAGTCGCCCGAGTTCATGGCGTGGATGTTTTTCGGCGGCGGCAACGAGATGCTGCGCGACCTGTTCAAGCCGCACAACGTCTATCCGATCTTCTGCGGCACGATCAGCCCCGAAGGCGCGGGCTGGTTCCGCAAGGAGATCAACAGCGCCGAAGATCTCAAGGGCCTTAAGTTCCGCGCCGCGGGATACGGCGGCGACATCTACAAGGAGGTCGGTGCATCGGTAACCTTGCTGCCGGGCGGCGAGCTGTTCCAGGCGCTGGAGAAGGGTGTGCTCGACGGCACTGAGTTTTCGCTGCCAACGGTCGATGAGCAGCTCGGCTTCTACAAGGTCGCCAAGTTCTACTATCTGCCGGGCTGGCATCAGCCTTCGACCAACCAGTACCTCTACGTGAATCTCGCGTCCTGGAACAAGCTCTCTCCGGCCACCAAGTCCTTGATCGAAGTCACCTGCACCGCGGCGGTCGCGATCTCGCTGGCCAAGGCGGAAGCCCTGCAGGGCCCGACGCTCGCCAAGTTCGAGCGCGAAGGCGTGCAGGTGAAGCAGGTCAATGCCAACTTGCTCAAGACGTTCCAGGCCGCGACCAAGAAGGTCATGGCCGGGAAAGCGGCTGCCAACCCCGAGTTCAAGAAAATCTACGACAGCCAGCTCGCGTTCATGGCGCAGAACCAGAAGTGGAAGGAACTCGGCTACTTGCCGCGCGACTTCAAGTAATCGGTTGAATTGATGTCGCTCACGCAAGTTGCTCCGGGCGGCCCCAAGGCGGGGCCGTCCGGAATTCTTTTGCCCGAGACGCGGCTCTCGCGCGGCATCGACGCGGTCATCGTCTGGATCGGCGAAACGTCGTCGTGGATCTGGACATTGTTGATGCTCTTGATCGTCTACCAGGTCGCGCAGCGCTACATATTCGGGCTGGGCTCGATCAAGTTCGAAGAGGCGCAGTGGCATCTCTTTGCCATCGGCTTCATGCTCGGCATCCCGTTCACCGAAGTCGCCGAGCGCCACGTGCGCATCGACGTGCTCGCCGAGCACTGGCCGCCGCGGCGGCGATTGTGGTTCGAGTTGTTCGGCCTGCTTGCCTTCCTCATTCCCTTCTCCGTGTTCGTCGCCTGGTGGGCGGTGCCTTATGTGCTGAATTCCTGGCAGCTCAGCGAAATCTCCTCGGCGCCCGACGGGCTGCCGTATCGCTACGTGCTGAAGGCCTTCATCGTCGCCACGTTCGTATTACTCGCCGCCGCTGGAGTGTCGCGTTTGTCGCGCGTCGTCGCGGCACTGCGCTTGCCCGGATGAATTGCGTCTAGCCGTAGTCGTGCCGCTGGCCGGGCGGCTTCCGGAGGGGGAAATGGAAGTCTACGAGATTCTCGTCGTCATCTTTCTCGTATCGTTCATATTGCTCCTGTTCACCGGCTATCCGATCGCCTGGATTCTGGGCGGCCTGTCGCTCGTCTTCAGCGCGCTCGGCATCATCCTTAGTTCAAAATTCGGCATCGACACCTTCCTGCTGACGCGCTGGGAGAATTTCGCGATCATCGTCGATCGCACCTTCGCCCTCATGGCGAATTGGGTGCTCGTGGCGCTGCCGATGTTCGTCTACATGGGCATCATGCTCGATCGCTCGGGTGTGGCCGAGCTGATGATGACGAATTTCGTACGCGTGTTCGGCAAGATGCGCGGCGGACTTGCCATCACCGTGGTGTTGATGGGCATTTTGCTTGCCGCCTCGACCGGCATCGTCGGGGCCTCGGTCGTGCTGCTGGCGACGCTGTCGATCCCGATCATGATGCGGCAGAATTACTCGAAGGAGCTGGCCTCCGGCGTGGTCGCCGCGTCCGGCACGCTCGGCATCCTGATCCCGCCCTCGATCATGCTGGTGATCATGGCCGACCAGCTCTCCATCTCGGTCGGCGATCTGTTCATGGGGGCGATGATCCCGGGCCTGGTGCTCGGGGCGTTTTATCTCGTCTATGTCATCGGCCTGGCGCAACTGCGGCCGAGCAGCATGCCGGCGCCCCCGGTTGGCGAGAAGCTCACGGCACGCGAGGTCTGGGGCGCGGTGGTGGCGACCGTGCCAACGGCCACACTCATCGTCGCGGTTCTCGGCACCATCTTCTTCGGCATCGCCACGCCGAGCGAGGCCTCGGGCGTCGGCGCGTTCGGCGCGACCTTGCTCGCGGCCGCCAACAAGCGCCTGAACTGGCAGGTGATCCGGCAGGTCGGCATCGAGACGTCGCTGACCAGCGCCTTCATCTTCGGAATTTTCCTCGGCGCCACGGCGTTCGCGCTGGTGATGCGCTCGCTCGGCGGCGACGAATTCATCGCTCACTTGCTGAAAGGCCTGCCGTTTGGCCCAACCGGGATCGTGGTCTTCATCCTGTTCGTAGCCTTCATCGCCGGCTTCTTCCTCGACTGGCTCGAGATCGTGCTGATCATGCTGCCGCTGGTGGCACCGGTGGTGAAGGACCTCGGCTTCAATCTGATCTGGTTCGTGGTTGTGTTTGCGGTCTGTCTGCAGACCTCGTTCCTGACGCCGCCGGTCGGCTTCTCACTCTTCTATCTCAAGGGCGTGCTGCCCAAAGAAATCACGACACGGCACCTATATATCGGCATCATTCCGTTCGTGATCCTGCAATTGCTGGCCGTGGCCGCCACGTTCATATGGCCCGAGCTCGTGCTGTGGCTGCCGCGTAAAATGTACGGCTCGGTCGGCTGAACGGCGCGGCGGCCATGCGCACGCGACCCCTCGGCAGGAACGGCCCGCCGGTCTCCGAGCTGGGGCTCGGTTGCATGGGCATGTCGGGTGGCTATGGGCCGGCCGACGACAAGGAGAGCATCGCGACGATTCACGCGGCGCTCGAGGCCGGCATCACCTATCTCGACACCGCCGACGTCTATGGCATGGGCCAGAACGAGATGCTGCTGCGCGAGGCGCTCAAGGGCGGGAAGCGCGAGCGCGCCTTCATCGGCGTCAAATTCGGCGCGCAGCGCGGGCCGGACGGCAAGTGGCTCGCGGTCAATACTCACCCCGACGCGGTGAAGACTTATCTTGCCTATACGCTGCGGCGGCTCGGCACCGAATACGTCGATCTCTATCAGCCGGCGCGGGTCGATCCCAAGGTGCCGGTCGAGGACACGGTCGGCGCCATCGCCGAAATGGTGAAGGCCGGCTACGCGCGCCACATCGGTCTGTCCGAAGCGAGCGCGGCCACCATCCGGCGCGCCCACGCGGTGCATCCGATCGCCGCGCTGCAGATCGAGTATTCGATCTTCAGCCGCGGCATCGAGCGCGAAATCCTGCCGGCCGTGCGCGAGCTTGGAATCTCGGTGACGGCCTACGGCGTGCTGTCGCGCGGCCTGATCGCCGACCGGCCGCGCGGCGAGGCGGCGCCGCCCGGCGAGATCCGCACGCGCATGCCGCGCTTCCACGCCGACAACTATGCGCGCAATCTCGCGGCGGTCGATGCCTTGCGGGCAATCGCGAAGGAAAAAGGCTGCAGCGTCGCGCAGCTCGCCTTCGCCTGGGTGCGCTCGCGCGGCGAGGATATCGTTCCGCTGGTCGGCGCTCGGCGGCGCGATCAGCTCGCCGAGGGGATCGGCTCGCTTGACGTTGTGCTATCCGCCACGGACCTCGCCCGCATCGACGCGGCTGTTCAGGCGAGAGGAGTAGCGGGCGAGCGCTATTCGCTGGCGCTCATGGCGCACCTGGACAGCGAGCACGGCTGAGGGTGCGGGCGTTAACCGCGCAGAAATTCCTCGGCGCGGAACAGCGAGCGGAAGCGTAATTTCGCTGCGGCAAAGGTTTCTTCGGCGCCTTCCTGGCGATCGACGAGCGTGAATACCAACGCGATCTCCGCGCCCGCGTCGCGCGCGGCCTCGGCCGCTTTCATCGCCGAGCCGCCGGTGGTGGTGACGTCCTCGATGATGGCGACGCGCTTGCCGGCGATCGATTCATGCTTGGCGAGGCCTTCGACCAGGAGCTTGGCGCCGTGCTCTTTTGGCTTCTTGCGGACGAAGAAGCCTGGCAGAGGCCGGCCGGCGAGCGAGCTGAAGGCGGCGAGCGCGCCGGCGATCGGTACCGCGCCCATTTCGAGCCCGCCGATATAGTCGATCTGCTCGTCCTTGAGCGCCTCAAGCGTCAGCTGCGCGATCAGCGCGGCGCCCTCGGGATCGAGCATGGTGGGCTTCATGTTGAAGTAGAAGTCGCTCTTGCGGCCCGAGGCGAGCGTGATCTCGCCGCGGCCGAAGGATTTTTCGCGGATGATCGCGGCGAGCCGCGCACGGGCGGTCTTCGGGTCGGGAAGCGCGGATGCGGGCGACCAGGACGACAAAGCCATGTGGGCTTGGTAGCACCAAACGGGGCAGTGCTGAACCGGCCATCCACAATCGTATCGCGCGGATGCGCCTCAGCGCGCGGTCGAGAACGTGAACCAGATTGCGATCGCGACCAGTACGAGCGCCAGCCCACGGCGGACGCGCCGCCGCCACGTGGGATCGTCCACATAGCGCTGCAAGCGGCCGGCGGCGAGCACGACGAAGAGATGGGTCGCGGTCGCGATCAACACGAAGGTCGCCGACAGCGCCAGCGTCTGCAGTGGAACCGATCCCGCGCCGGTGACCACGAAACCCGGCAATACCGCCACATAGAAGATTCCGGCTTTCGGATTGAGCAGATTGGTCACCAGGCCGCGGCGGAAGGCGGAGCGCACCGTCGCGGCTTCCCCGTCGGCCTTGTGCGGCGAGGTTTCCATTTCGCCAATCCAGCTTTGCCAGGCGAGCCAAAGGAAATAGAGGATGCCGGCCCAGCGCAGCAGCTGGTAGACGAAGGGAAATTCGTCGATCAGCGCCGCGAGCCCAAAGGCGGCCACCAGCCCATAGACCGAGAGCCCAATCGCGATTCCGGCGACGGCCGCAAGGCCTGCACGCTGGCCATAGGCAAGCGTGAGCCCCGCCAGATAAGTCATGTTCGGCCCGGGCGTGATTTCGATCACGAGCGAGGCGAGGGCGAAGGAGAGGAGTGACCAGAGCACCGCCCCCATCACGCGCGCCTATTCGATCGCCACTGGCCCTTCAATGCGCCTCTTCCCAATTGTCGGCGGCGCGGGCGTCGACATGGATCGGCACCGAAAGCGCGACGGCGGGCAGCGGCGCGTCGGTCATCACTTTGGTTACGACCGGAATGGTCTTCTCCACCTCGGCTTTGGGCACTTCGAACACCAGCTCGTCGTGCACCTGCAGGAGCATGCGCGCGGACAGCTTCGCCTTGGCGAGCGCGCCTTCCATGCGGATCATGGCGCGGCGGATGATGTCGGCGGCGGTGCCCTGGAGCCGCGCGTTGATCGCGGCGCGCTCCATGAAGGCGCGCATCGACGGGTTGTTGTCCTTGATCGAAGGATAGTGGCACTTGCGGCCGAACAGGGTCACCACATAGCCGTGCTTGCGCGCGAAGGCCTTGGTCTCTTCCATGTAGTCGCGGATGCCGGGGAAGCGCTCGAAATATTTCTTGATATAGGCGCCGGCTTCCTCGCGCGGGATGCCGAGCTGGTTGGCGAGCCCGAAGGCGGAAATGCCGTAGATGATGCCGAAATTGATCGCTTTGGCGCGGCGGCGCACATCGGGCGGCATGTTCTTGATCGGCACGCCGAACATTTCCGAAGCCGTCATGGCGTGAATGTCGAGACCGTCGCTGAAGGCTTTCTTCAGCGCGGCGATATCGGCGATCTCCGCGAGTAAGCGCAATTCGATCTGCGAATAGTCGGCGGAGACGAGCTTCGACCCCTTCACGGCCACGAAAGCGCGGCGGATCTTGCGGCCGTCCTCAGTGCGCGCGGGAATGTTCTGCAGGTTCGGGTCGGAGGAGGAGAGCCGGCCGGTGGGCGTGGAGGCCAGCGCATAGGAGGTGTGCACGCGCTTGGTTTCGGGGTTCACATAGGAAGGCAGCGCGTCGGTGTAGTTGGATTTGAGCTTGGTCAGCGAGCGCCAGTCCAGAATTCTCTTCGGCAGCTCGTGGCCTTCCTCGGCCAGGTCTTCGAGCACGTTGGCGCGGGTGGACCAGGCGCCGGTCGGCGTCTTGGTGCCGCCGGGCAGCTTCATCTTGCCGAACAGAATATCGCCGAGCTGCTTGGCGCTGCCCGGATTGAAGCCTTCGCCGGCAAGCTCGCCGATTTCGTTTTCGAGGCGGGCGATCGATTGGGCGAATTCGCCGGAGAGGCGCGACAGGATCGCCTGGTCGATGGAGATGCCGGCGCGCTCCATGCGCATGAGCACGGGCACGAGCGGCCGCTCCAACGTCTCGTAGACCGTGGCCATGCTCTCGGAGACCAGCCGCGGCTTCAGCGCGCGCCAGAGGCGGAGCGTGACGTCGGCGTCCTCGGCGGCATAGGCGGCGGCCTTGTCGATCTCGACCAAGTCAAAACCGACGGAGGTCTTTCCCTTTCCGGCGACTTCCTCATATTTGATGGTGTCGTGGCCGAGGTGCTCCTTGGAGAGCGTGTCCATGCCATGACCATGCCGGCCCGCATCGAGCGCGTAGGACAGCAGCATGGTGTCGTCGAGCGGCGTGACCTCGATGCCGTGGCGGGCGAGCACCAGCATGTCGTATTTCAGGTTCTGCCCGATCTTGAGCACGCTCTCGTCCTCGAGCATTGGCTTGAGGACTTTCAGCGCATCGCGGATCGTGATCTGGCCGGGCACCAGCCCGCCGCCGGACA
>JAYUHJ010000020.1:0-2606 GCA_043767065.1 Hyphomicrobiales bacterium
GGGTCGGGCCGAAGGCCCCGGCCCAGGAGCCCTTGAGATCGGCCGCCGGCACGTCGCCGCGTTCGAGAATCTCGAGTGCCGACAGGAACTCGTCGCGGAAATAATCTTGCCGCCGGCCGATGCAGGCGAGCGTCGCGGCCGAGCGCAGCACCGGCCGTTCGCCCCTCATGCTGCCGAATTTGGATTCGATGCCCCAGATCGCCGCGATCACGTGGCGATCGACGCCGTAAGCCTTTTCCGCCGCGTCGAACACGGCACGATGCCGGGCGACCACCTCGCGGCCGGTTTTGATGCGCTCCTCGCTGACCAGGAGATCGAGATATTCCCAGACCGGCCGGGTGAACTCGGGCTGCGCATCGAGCAGCTCCATGATCCGAAGCTCGGGCTCGAGGCCGCGGGTGGCGAAATCGAAGGTGCGCGCCGAGACGCCGCGCTTTTGCGCCTGCGGCCAGAGCGTAGCCAGGCAATTCCGGAAATTGGCGGTGGCCGCCAGGATCGCCTCGGGCGTCATCAGCGGATGTACCGGCCCCTGCGCGAGCGCGGGCGCGACGAGAGCGAGCACCGCACCGCTCAACATCGTCAGAAGTCTGGCGCGCTGGCGTCGCATCGATTTCGTCTGTTCCCGTTTCAACGCTGCAGCCGGAGGCCGAGCAGGCCAACGTTGGCGGTGACGCTCTGCCCGGGCAGGTCGGAGATCAGCTGCTCGTAGCGGTACTCCCCGCGCAAGGCCATGTAACGGTTTAGATAATAGGTCAGGCTGGCGCCGGTGCGCAGGCGATGGTCGTCGCGGCCGGTGCCGCGATAATCCTCGATGCCATAGGAGAAATTCACCGCGCCGGTCAGCCAGTGCCGGAAGGCGTGCTCGACGATGATCTTAGCCTCGTGCCGGAACATGCCGGAGGCGCCCGCGATGAAGCTCTCCTCGATGGTCGAGGTCGCGCCGAGTATCACCCGGGTGAGCGGGGTCGCGGTCCAGATCAGCGAGGAGTCGAACAGCAGGCCGGAAATCTCCGATAACGACGGATCGCGGTAACGCCGTTGCATGTAACCGGCGGAGATTTCGCCGGTCAGGAAGCCCTTGCGCTCGAAGGCTACGCCCGCGCGCGCGAGCCAGCCGTCGGAGCCGCGGCGGGTGCCGGTGAAATCGGCGTCGAGATCGAACTTGCGCGTGTCGATACCGACTTCCGCGAAAGGTTTGATCCCCGGCGTCCATTCGTAGGCGCCGCGCAGGCGGGCGCCGTAGGCGTTATAGTTGCGGTCGGAAAGACTGAACGACGCCCCCGAGGTAAGTTCCGCGCTATCGTACAAATAGCGGTCGAACAGACCGCGCACGCCGACCTCGAAGCGGTTGAAGCGCTGCACGATGCCGAGCGTCGTGCCGAACGAATAGACATTGGGTGGGCGCACGACGCCGCTCACGGCGTCGGGGCTACCGGGATTCTCGGTGGTCAGCGCCGCGCGGCCCTCGATCTCGACGCGGGTGAGCGCTGTCACGTCGATGCGGCCGCGCAACGTGCCGTAGGCCTCGGGCCGGTTATTGGCGGGCACATCCTTGAATTCGGTATAGGAGCCGCGCAGGTCGGCGGTCAGCTCGTGGCGCGCCCAGTTCGAGCGCGCGGTGAATTGCGGCGCGACCACATAGAACCTCGAGCCGGGCCCGCCCGGCGTGCGCAGCGCGTTGGAGTCGTAGCCGGCGGAGAGATCGAGAATCGAGCGCAGCGTGAAACTGCCGACATTGATGCCGGCCGGTGCGAACGGCTCCTCTTCGGGCGGACGCTTGCGCGGATAGCGGATCGGGGTGATCGCGCCGGTGACTTCAGGACTTGTGGCCGGCCGTGGCGAAGTTGCGGCCGGAGCCGGAGCCGCCGCTATTGTCTGCTTCGCGGAGGATTTCTTCGCCGCACGTGCCCGTTTGGATTTGGGTCCCGCCGAAATAAACCCCGTCGTCCCCGCCCCTGTCCCCGGCGGCAACAAAAAGGGAATCGTGCCAGGCGGCGACTCTGTTGCCGCACGCGGCGGCAGAATGGACGTAGGCGCAGCGGCCGAAGCAGCGAGCGTGCGGCGCAGGGAAGGTTTCGCCGGGTCCTCGGCCGTGCTCTGGGCGTGCGCGGCGACGGCAACGCAGCCGAGCGCGAACGCGCCGAGGACGGCGTGCATTTTTCCGAGACGAGGGCACAGGAACACTTTGAGCGGCTCACGATCGATATGGTTAACGAAACTAGAACGGGCATGGTTAACGGACCCTTGTCCCCGCCTGTTTCCGGCCTTCGAGTGGCCTGCGGACCCTTGCCCGTGCTAGGGAATCCACTCAGGGCACCCCGGGGAGCGTTCCTGTATGGCCGCCAAGGGCCGCGTAGCCGTCAAGAAGGAACCCACGTCCGAGCTGGTGCGCTCGGCCCTGCGCACGCTTGCCACCGAAGCCGAGGGCCTTCAGGCGCTGTCGCGCGCCATCAGCGACGGGTTGGGCGCCGCTTTCGTCGAGGCGGTGGAGAAGATCAAGGTCGCCAAGGGCCGCGTGATCGTCACCGGCATGGGCAAAAGCGGCCATATCGGCCGCAAGATCGCCGCCACCTTCGCCTCGACCGGCACGCCGGCCTATTTCGTCC
>JAYUHJ010000021.1:0-6148 GCA_043767065.1 Hyphomicrobiales bacterium
GTCGATTTCGAGAAGGGCTGCTTCATCGGCCAGGAAGTCGTATCGCGCATGCAGCACCGCGGCGGCGCGCGCAAGCGCGTGGTGCCGGTGGCCTATGACGACGGCGCGCCCATGCCCGGCGTCGAGATCAGGGCGGACGACAAACCGGTCGGCTACATGGGCTCGGCCGCCAACGGCCGCGGGCTCGCCATGCTGCGGCTCGACCGCGTGGAAGAGGCGCTCGCAGCCGGCGGCAAGATCGTCGGCGGCGGCATCGCGCTCCGGCTCGTGGAGCCGGTACGATGAGGCGAAGCGCGCTCAAGCACGAGGACGGCCTGCACCGCTGCCCCTGGTGCGGCACCGATCCGGTTTACATGGCCTATCACGACACCGAATGGGGCGTGCCCGAGCGCGACGACCGCGCGCTTTATGAGAAGCTCGTGCTCGACGGCTTCCAGGCCGGGCTTTCCTGGATCACCATTCTGAGGAAGCGCGAGAATTTCCGCCGCGCCTTCGACAAGTTCAAGCCCGAGAAGATCGCGCGCTACGACAAGAAGAAGCGCGCGGCACTGATGCAGGACGCGGGCATCATCCGAAACCGCATGAAGATCGACGGCGCGGTTTCGTCGGCGCGGGCCTGGCTCGATATCCAGGAAAAAGGCCCGGGCTTCTCGGCTTATTTATGGGACTTCACCGGCGGCGAGCCCCTGGTTTTCAAGCGCCGCACCATCAGAGATATTCCGGCGCAGACGCCGCTGTCACTGAAGATTTCCAAGGATCTCAAGGAGCGCGGCTTCAAGTTCGTGGGGCCCACGATCGTCTATGCCTTCATGCAGGCGGTCGGCATGGTCAACGACCATCTGGTGGCCTGCCACCGGCACAAGCCGCTCGCAAAATAATGGCTGCGCGCTCCACCCCTCCCCGCGCCTGGCAACGGATGCTTTCCGGCCGCCGGCTCGATCTGCTCGATCCCTCGCCGCTCGACGTCGAGATCGAGGACATCGCGCATGGGCTGGCGCGGGTGGCGCGCTGGAACGGCCAGACCGAAGGCCCGCACATCTTCTCCGTGGCGCAACACTCGCTGCTGGTCGAAGCGATCTCGCGGCGGATCGCGCCGAACGTAGACTCGCGCTGGCGGCTCGCGGTGCTGCTGCACGACACGCCCGAATACGTGATCGGCGACCTGATCAGTCCGTTCAAGGCGGTGTTCAACGCGGACTACAAGACGGTCGAGCACCGGCTGCTGCACGCCGTCGCGCTGCGTTTCGGGCTGCCGGTGAAATGGCCGCCCGCGCTTGTGAAGCTCGTCAAGGAATCCGACCGTGGCGCGGCGTATCTGGAAGCGACGCGGCTCGCCGGCTTCAAGGAGGCCGAGGCGCGGCGCTTCTTCGGAATGCCCCCGGGCCTCGACGCCGCCACGGAGAAACGCTACCTCGTGCCCTGGGGCGCGGAAGCCGCCGAGCGGCGATTCCTGAAGCGCGTCGAGGAGCTTTCCGACAAATGATTCTGGTCTGTCCGTTATCGCGCTTGCAGGAATCCGTGGACGAGATTCGTGCCCGCCACGTCGTGACGCTGGTGCGCGACGAGTCGCGCGTGTTTCGCCCGCGCGGCATCGAGCCCGACGATCATCTATGGCTCAAGATGGACGACATCGCCGAGCCGATCGAGGGCTATCTCGCGCCGGCGCACGAGCACGTCGAGGCACTGGTCGGCTTCCTCGACCGCTGGGACCGCAAGCAGCCGCTGGTGATCCATTGCTTCGCCGGCATCAGCCGTTCGACCGCGGCGGCTTTCATCTCCGCCTGCGCGCTGTCGCCGAAGAGCGACGAGGCCGAGATCGCGCTCCGGCTGCGCGCCGCCTCGCGCACCGCTTCACCCAATCCGCGGCTGGTGGCACTGGCCGACGATTTCCTCGGTCGGCGCGGGCGCATGAAGGCGGCGATCGCCAAGATCGGTTACGGCGACTTCACCGAGGAAGCGGTGCCGTTCCGGCTGGCAATCGACTGATCGCGGCTTGTTCGCGCGACAGTCGCGGGCCCTAGTTAGGCATAGCGATCCGAACCTGAGCTGCATCGCGCCAAGATTCAATTTTCAAGCTTGTCATCCGGATGCTTCGCAAATCTGATTTCGGCCTTCTCATAGCATTCCATCGGATCGCGACGCTTTGAGCGGTATCCGAGAAGATCAAGCCGATCATCCTCTGCCTTCAGAATCCAAGCAATGTCTGCGGTTCTTAATATTTCTTCTACGGCCTCTTGGCTAGGACTACGTAGCGTTAGAACATTCTCGGTCAGATCGCCGACCGTGACGATATGCTCCCAGTGAAATATTTTTCGACCGATGTCCTTCATCTTAGTGGTCTGATCATCCCAATGGCACTGGCGTAGATCGACCGATAGACCAAGTTCCTTAGCCTTATTCTCAGCCGCAACTGAGATGCGCGGCTCGACAAAGTCTTCTAATTCACGGCACATGTGACCAATCGTCGAGCGCAAATACTTCTTCAGACTTGGCGGTGACGCATCCCGATAAGCAAGGGCCAAGCCACTAATCGCATTGGCGATTACTGGAATCACCTGTTTGTCGCGAATAGGCATCGCTTTCTCTACTCATCAAGTAACAGCAAGAACGTGCAGCGGAAGACTAGCAAAGGTCAACGCGAGAAGCAGCTTTTCGAGCAATCTGTTAGGGGATCAGACAACCAAAATTTTGTTTCGCTACAGAGCGGGAAGTCGTGGATGCCCGGCACAAGGCCGGGCATGACGGTGAAATTTTCACCGCTTATACGTGTTCGCGCGATATCATCCCGCCATGGAAGCCCGCATGCGCACGCCGATCGAGATTGGGCTGACCGCGGCGATCGTCGCGGTCGAAGACGGCTCGCCACGCATTCTCGTGCTGGGCGGCGCCAAGGGCGACGCGCTCGGGCTGCCGAGCGGACCGTTCGACGCGCCCAAGCACCGCACCTTCGAGATCGGGCTGCGCACCTTCGTGGCCGCGCAGACCGCGCTCGCGGTCGGCTACGTGGAGCAGCTCTATACGTTCGGCGACCGCGGCCGCCACGCGCAGCCGGGCGACACCGGCCCGCACGTGGCTTCGGTCGGCTATCTCGCGCTCACGCGCGTGCCCGAGGACGACAAGGCGCTGAAGGCGGCGGGCGCGCGCTTCGAGCCTTGGTATCGCTTCTTCCCGTGGGAGGATTGGCGCGATGGCCGGCCGGCGATGCTCGACGTTACCATCCTGCCGGTGCTCAACGCCTGGGCGAAGTCATCTCCGCCCCGCGGCCAAAGCCCAGCGCCGTCGCGGCGCGCCCGCCTCACGCTCGCGTTCGGTGCCGACGACTCGCCCTGGGACGAAGAGCGGGTGCTGGAGCGCTACGAACTCCTGTACGACGCCGGACTCGTCGAGGAGGCGCGGCGTGACGGGCGCGAGGCGGCGCTGGCGCGGAAGAAAGCCGTGCCGCTCGGCGAGCCGATGCGCTTCGATCAGCGACGGATTCTCGCCACCGCCATCGCGCGGCTGCGCGCGAAGCTGAAATACCGGCCGGTGGTGTTCGAGCTGATGGACGAGGAATTCACGCTCACCGAACTGCAACGCACGGTCGAGGCGATCGCGGGGCGGCATCTGCACAAGCAGAATTTTCGGCGGCTCGTGGAATCGACCGCGCTGGTGGAGAACACGGGCAAGATGTCGACCGAAACCGGCGGCCGGCCGGCGGCGTTGTTCCGCTTCCGCCGCGATGTCTTGTCCGAACGCCCGGCGCCGGGGTTGAGATTTGGAGGCCGCTAACTTCCGTCATCCCGGGCGAGCGCCGAAGGCGCGAGACCCGGGACCGTCATCGACATTGCGGATAGCGGTCCCGGCTCTTCGCGTCGCTTTGCGACGCTTCGGCCGGGACGACGTTCAAATCTCCACATCCAGCGCCACATCGAGGCTCGGCGCCGAGTGGGTGAGCGCGCCCGACGAAATCAGATCCACGCCGGTCGCGGCAATCGCCGCGATGGTGTCGAGGGTGACGCCGCCGGAGGCCTCTAATACGAGTTTGCCGCCCACGAGCTTCACGGCCTCGGCAAGCGTCTTGGTATCCATGTTGTCTAAGAGCACCGCGTCGGCCTTGCCGGAGGCGAGCACTTCTTTGAGCTGAACGAGGCTATCGACCTCGATCTCGATCTTGACGAGATGCCCGACCGCTGTGCGCGCCTTGTCGAGCGCGGGCTTCACGCCGCCGGCGACCGCGATGTGGTTGTCCTTGATCAGCACCGCATCATCGAGCCCGAAGCGGTGATTGTGCCCGCCGCCGCAACGCACCGCGTATTTTTCCAGCGCACGGAGCCCCGGCGTGGTCTTGCGCGTGCAGACGACGCGCGCCTTGGCGTTGCCGATTTTCGCAACGTATGCGGCCGTAAGCGTGGCCACGCCCGAGAGGCGCCCGAGGAAATTCAGCGCCGTGCGCTCGGCCGAAAGGATCGGCGCGGCGGCGCCTTCGATCTCGGCGAGCAGCGTACCCGCCGCGACCTTGTCACCGTCGCGGTGGCGGGCGCGGAAGGCGATTTTTTCGTCGAGCATCAGGAATGCGCGCCGCGCGCATTCAAGTCCGGCGATAGTTCCGGCCCTGCGCGCCACCAGCTTGGCGCGGGCCCGCGCGCCAGCGGGCAAGGTCGCGGTCGAAGTGATGTCGCCGGCGCGGCCCAGATCCTCGTCAAGCGCGCGGCGCACCGCCTCGTCGATGACGAGAGGGGAGATGACGGCGCCGGGTGCGAGCAGTTCGGACACGGTGCGTCCCTCTTATCCCTCCCCCTGCAAGGGGGAGGGTCGCCGAGCGTAGCGAGGCGGGGTGGGGGTCGCGAGTCGCGATGCATGACCCCCACCCGGCTTGCCGCTTCCGCGGCTCGCCACCCTCCCCCTTTCAGGGGGAGGGATAAGAAGATGTCGGCGAAAGCCCATGGTCACGCCGCCTTTACGCTGGCGCGCGCGGCGACAGCGCGGGCTTCGTCGAGCGTGGTGAACGAGCGGTGCGCTTGCGCCGGATCGGGCTTGGGGAAATCGGAGCGATAGTGCCCGCCGCGGCTTTCGGTGCGAAGCCACGCGCCGGCGGCGACCAGCAGCGCCACCACCGCCATGTCGCGCAATTGCGCGCTCTTGGCCTTGCGCTCGATTTCCGTGAGCCGCGCGAGCGCACGTACTAGGCCCGCGCCCGAGCGGATAACGCCTACATCGTCGGTCATCAGGCGGCGTAGCGCACCGACGTCGCTGCTGGCGTCCTCGGCCGCCGCCGGCGGCGTCTTCGGCTTCGAGCGGGGCCAAGCCAGGGTCTTCGGCAGCGGCAGCAGCCCGCCGATATCCTCCGCGATGCGCGCGGCGAACACGACCGCTTCCAGGAGCGAATTGGACGCCAGCCGATTGGCGCCGTGGGCGCCGGTCGAAGCCACTTCGCCCACGGCCCAGAGGCCATCGAGCGACGAGCGGCCGTTGGCGTCCACCAGCACGCCGCCCATGTGGTAGTGCGCGGCGGGCGCCACCGGGATCGGGGATTTCAGCGGGTCGATGCCCGCTTCCTTGCATGCGGCGAAAACGGTCGGGAAGCGGCCGGCGAAGTCCTCCACCGGTCGCAGGTCGAGGAAGGCGCCGCGGCCGGCGGCTATTTCGGCGAATACGCCGCGCGCCACCACGTCGCGGGCCGCAAGCTCCGCGGCCGGATCGAGCTTCAGCATGAAGCGCTCGCCGGCTTTGTTCACGAGGATCGCGCCCTCGCCGCGCAGGGCTTCGGTGGCGAGCGGGGCCGGATCGCGGCCCACGTCGAGCGCGGTCGGATGGAACTGGACGAACTCGGCGTCAGCGATCACCGCGCCGGCGCGCGCCGAAGCGGCCAGCCCCCGCCCCTGCGCCTCGCGCGGATTGGTGGTGACCGCATAGAGCCCGCCAAGGCCGCCCGAGGCCAGCACTACGGCGCGGGCCGGGATGGCGATCGGCTCGTTGTTTTTCCCCGCCGGCCGCGCCGCGATGCCGGTGACATAGCGGCCGTCGGCCAAGAGATCGTGCATGACGACGCCTTCGAGCACGCGGATGGTCGGCGTCTTGCGCACGGCGGCGATCAGCGCGGCCATGATCTCGGCGCCGGCCCGGTCGCCCTGCACCCGGACGATGCGGCGGCGCGAGTGCGCGGCCTCGC
>JAYUHJ010000022.1:0-6107 GCA_043767065.1 Hyphomicrobiales bacterium
TCCGGCTTTCGAAGCGGTCGAGTGGGGCCATAGCTCAGTTGGGAGAGCGCTTGAATGGCATTCAAGAGGTCGGGGGTTCGACTCCCCCTGGCTCCACCAATTTCCTGTAACTCGCCTTTCCTGTAACTCGCCTGCATCAATCCAAGCGCGGATAATCCCGACTAGTCGGCTCCTTGCCGCGCTTTGACCGGCGAGCCAATAAAGCGGTCGCCGCGCCGAGCAATTGGTGGCATGATCAAATACACGTTTTAGCTGTAAGCGCGGCCGGAGCGACCGAAGCCACCGGCACACGGCAAGAGGTGCGCCATGCCCAATCCGAACGCCATCGTCGGACTCATCGCACGCATCGACCCGCCGGTCGTCGGCGCGGGCACGGAGATGTTCCGCGCCTATCCGGACGGCTTCTCGATTCAGCTCGAAGGCGACCGCGCGGTTCGTCTTTCTCCGGGCGACAACGCGGCCGCCATACTCGAGATCCTCGACAGTCGCCGCCAGCGCGGAGCGCCCGTCTATATCGAGATAGATCCGCGCGACCGCCGCATAGCGCGCCTGCTCCTCCCGCTCACCGTCCTGGTGACGAATGTCCGGTCGGGACCGGGCGAGGAGTTCGCAATCGAGCTCGAGCCTTCGCACGCTCGACATTCGCTGCGGCAAGAGAATCCGTATTTCCAGGAGATCATCACCACGCTGCGCGATCTGCACGCGAAGCGAGCCTGGGCGTACGTCACCGAGGGGGACGACCACGAAATCATCGATGTGCGGCCGGCGCCGGCGCCGCGCGAACCGCCGCTCGCGCGGGAGCGACCGGCATTCCTCAAGCGTCTGTGGTTCTGCCTAATATGGTTGCTCCGCTGCATGTCGCCGAGGAAGGCAGCGGCCACGTTCAACCTGGTGGCGGCGCAGAGCTGCAACCCACTTACCGCGCCTGCGCCCTGCATCCCTTTTCTCTATCCGGATGACGGCTGCTGGGCCCGCGCGCACGAGATGTGTCGCTTGATGCTCGGTGCCGGTGTCTATCCCCGGAAAGTGTGGATCTACGGAAATCTCCACACGCTCACCAAGAACAATCCCGCGTGCTTCGTGAACTGGGGCTGGCACGTGGCGCCGACACTATGCGTGCGGAAGTGGATCATTTTCTCGCAGGAGAGAGTGATCGACCCTGCATTGTTCAGCGGGCCGGTCTCGAAGCAAACCTGGAAGAGCGTGCAGGGCGACCCCAATGCGCAGCTCTACTCGACACACCACAACGTCTACCATCGGCACTACCAGCCATGGCACAGCGACCCGAATTACGTCCTGACCAATCAACATCTCGCCGATTACCGCGACGCGCTCAAACTGCGCTCCATCAATCAGGGGCCGCCGCCCTATAATTGTCCCTGACACCCGAGCGGCCACGGCCAGCGGGTTCTTTCCGGAAATCCGCCGAACCGGCGCGAAATCAACGCCTTGCAGGCGGGCGTCCGCAATCCCATATCAGCCGTGCGCCGGGTTCGACCGAGCCCGGTCCGGGGCGCCCATCTGGGGCCCCACAAAGTCGCTTTGGCGAGGACTTTGCGATGTCGCGCGTACCTACGCTTTCGAGCCCGTTCCTGCTCGGCTTCGAGGAGATCGAGCGGGCGCTCGACCGGGTCGCCAAGGCGGCCGACGGCTACCCACCCTACAACGTCGAACGGCTGCCCGCGGCCAAGGACCGGCCGGAGCGGATCAGGATCACGCTCGCCGTCGCCGGCTTCTCGCGCGAGGAACTCGAGATCACCGTCGAAGAGAACGAGCTGGTGATCGCCGGCCGCCAGACCGACGACAGCGCCGGGCGCGTTTTCCTGCATCGTGGCATCGCCGCGCGGCAGTTCCGGCGAACCTTCGTGCTCGCCGACGGTATCGCGATCACAGGCGCCGATCTGAAAGACGGGCTCCTGTCGGTCGATTTGGAGCGACCCGAAACCGCACGGCCCGTGCGCCGGATCGAGATCGGGGCGAAGGACGTCAAGGAGTAAGACCATGAACACGCAACACCAAGACCCTAAGGCCAATGTCTTCACGCCCGAGGCGCTGGCGGCGCTCGGCGGCGGCCGCATCGCCTATGTGCGGGCGCTCCGTTCCGAGGACGTGAGCACGATCTTCCCGCAGGCGCCAAACATGGCGCCGGGCCTGGCGCTGTTCTCGCTGCACGCGGCCGACGGCACGCCGATCATGCTCACCGACACACGCGAGGCGGCGCTCGCCAACGCGCGCGAGCACGAGCTCGTCACCCTCAGCGTTCACTAAACGGAGGTCGAAGTTCGATCAGGCGGCGTGGATCGCCGAGGGCGGCTGCGTGGTGAGCAGCTCATAGATGATCTGCGCGTCGGCGGTCGCGCGCATCTTGGCGGCGATCGCAGGATCGCGCAGGAGGCGCGCGATGCGCGCCAGCGCCTTCAGGTGATCGGCGCCGGCCGCTTCCGGGGCCAACAGCAGAAAAATCAGATCGACCGGGTGGCCGTCGAGGGCCTCGAAATCGATCGGCTTCTCCAGCCGCGCGAACAGGCCGACGAGCGCCTTGAGCTTGGGCAGCTTGCCGTGCGGGATCGCGACCCCGTTGCCGATTCCGGTCGAGCCCAGGCGCTCGCGTTGCAGCAGGATATCGAAAATTTCACGCTCCGCACGGCCGGTGGAAACCGCGGCCTTGGCCGCGAGTTCCTGCAAGGCCTGTTTCTTGTTGCCCGCCTTCAGCGCAGGAAAGATCGCGTCGGCGGCGAGAATGTCATCGAGCGGCATGATTTTTTCGTGATCCGGCCGAACTATGTTCGGGGGAATCGTGAGGGCGCGGACCATAAGAGCCGATTCCAACCGGGTCAATGGGCCACTGCCCGCGCTGTGTTCAAAGGATGTGGCTCACCTGTTTCTCGCGCCGGCGCTGCACCGAAGATGGAATGCGCATGGCTTCGCGATATTTCGCGACCGTGCGGCGAGCGATGTCGACGCCGGCCTCTTTCAAGCGCTGCACGATGGTGTCGTCGGAGAGCACGGTCTGCGGAGTCTCGGCCTCGATCAGCTCCTTGATGCGGTGACGCACGGCTTCGGCCGAATGCGCTTCGCCGGTGCCGGTCGCATTGATCGACGAGGAGAAGAAATATTTCAGCTCGAAAATGCCGCGCGGCGTGGCCATGTATTTGTTCGAGGTCACGCGCGAGACCGTGGATTCGTGCATGCTGATCGCGTCGGCGACCATGCGCAGGTTCAAGGGCCGCAGGTGCTGAACGCCATAGGCGAGGAAGCCGTCCTGCTGGCGCACGATTTCGGTGGAGACCTTCATGATCGTCTTGGCGCGCTGGTCGAGCGAGCGGGTCAGCCAGTTCGCGGTCTGCAGGCATTCGGTGAGAAAGGCGCGCTCCTTATCGCTCTTGGCGGTCTTGGAAACCGTCGCGTAATAGGTCTGGCTGACCAGCACGCGCGGCAAGGTGTCGGCGTTAAGCTCCACGGTCCAGGAGCCGTCCGGAGCCGCGCGCACGAACACGTCGGGCACGATCGGCTGCACCACGCCCTGGCCGAAGACGAGGCCGGGCTTGGGATTGAGCATGCGGATCTCGCCGACCATCTCGGCAAGGTCTTCCTCGTCGACGTCGCACACCCGCTTCAGCGCGGCGAGGTCGCGCTTGGCAAGCAGATCGAGATTGGCGATCAGCGACGCCATGGCCGGGTCGTAGCGGTCGCGATCCTTGAGCTGGATGGTGAGACATTCGGCCAGATCGCGTGCGCAAACGCCCGACGGGTCGAACTCCTGCAGCGTCGACAGCACCGCTTCGATCTCGGCCATGGGCGCGCCGAGCTTCTCGGCAACGGCGGCAAGATCGCCGCGTATATAGCCGGCCTCGTCGACCAGATCGACCAGATGCTGCCCGATCATGCGGCGCACCGGATCGGTGATCGCGAGATTGAGCTGGCGCGACAAGTGCTCGGCGAGCGTGATCTCGGCGCTGACGAAGGCCTCAAGATTATAGTCCGCGTCGTCGCGGCCACCGGCGCCGACGCCGGCCCATTCCGAATAGCCCGGCGTCTCGGGCGGCGAGGCGCGTTGCGCGGGCTCGCCGGAGTCCTCGGGAAATACGTTTTCGAGATTGGCGTCCATCTGGTTCTCGATGGCGCCGCGGCTGGTCGCGAGCTCCCCCCCGAGCCATTCTTCGGCGCGCGCGCTGTCGCCTTCAGGCGCAGCGCCCTCGCCCTCCGATTCGGGCGCGGCCTGGACTCCCGGCATCTCGTCAGACGAGCGCGTGCCTTCGGGGTCCTCGACGCGCTCGAGCAGCGGATTGCGTTCGAGCTCCGCCTCGACATAGGCCACCAGATCCAGGTTCGACAGCTGCAAGAGCTTGATCGCCTGCATCAGCTGCGGCGTCATCACCAACGCTTGGCTCTGGCGAAGCTGGAGTTTTTGCGAAAGCGCCATTACGCATGCCGCCCCGCGGGCGGCTCCAAACCCGATCGAGTTCATTATAGCCGGTAATTGCCAGGATCGGGCGGTCGATCCCGGAACGGCGTTAAAGCCGGAATTCCTCGCCGAGATAGAGCCTGCGCACGTCCGGATTCGACACGATCTCGTCCGGTCCGCCCTCCATCAGGATTTCGCCGGAGTGCACGATATAGGCGCGGTCCACCAGGCCGAGCGTCTCGCGCACGTTGTGGTCGGTGATCAGGACGCCAATGCCGCGCGCGGTGAGGTGGCGCACCAGTTCCTGGATGTCGCCGACGGCGATCGGGTCGATGCCGGCGAAGGGCTCGTCCAACAGCATGAAAGCCGGACGCGTGGCGATGGCGCGCGCGATTTCGACGCGCCGCCGCTCACCGCCGGAGAGCGCGATGGCGGGCGAGCGGCGCACGCGATCGATGTTGAACTCGTCGAGCAGTGCGTCGAGGTCGTGCTCGCGCTTCTTCGCATCGGGCTCGACCACCTCGAGCACGGCGCGAATATTGTCCTCGACATTCATGCCGCGGAAGATCGAGGCCTCCTGCGGCAGGTAGCCGATGCCGAGCCGGGCGCGGCGATACATGGGAAGCTTGGTCACGTCGTGGCCGTCGAGCTCGATGCGGCCGGAGTCGGCGCGGATCAGCCCAGTGATCATATAGAAGATCGTAGTCTTGCCGGCGCCGTTAGGCCCCAAGAGACCGACCGCCTCGCCGCGCTCGAGATCGATGCTCGCGTCGTTCACGACGCGGCGGCCGCCGTAGGCTTTCACGAGGCCGAATGCCGCAAGCACGCCCTCGCCGCTCTGGGGCACCGGCACGGGCTTGCGGCGCGGCATCGCGCGCGGCTCCGGCATGGGAACGATTTCGGGAAGCGCGATCGGGCGCCGGTCGGGCGGCCGCGCAGGCCTTCTCGATTCAGGTGGCCTCGATTCAGGCGGGGCGCGCTCCGGCCGGGGACGGCGATCGGCGCGGCGCGGCGCGTCCTCATCGAGCTGCCAGGCATCGGGAAGCAGTTCGCGCCCGGAGGATTCGGGGGCGGACTTGGAGCGGAACCAGGAAAGAACCTTCAACACGGGCTCTCCGCTGCAGTGCGGCACTGCAATCGGGGCGTGATAGGCCCTTCGCAGCGCGGAGGCAACGCGGACGCTGCGGCTGCGATCATTGCCGCTGTGGGATCGGCAGGGGCTTGGGCGGGCTGCCGGGCGGCACCGGGGGCTCTTCGCGCGGCTGATCCTTGACCGAACCGGGGACGAACAAGCCGTGCACGCGGCCCGGGGTCGCCGATTTGCCTTCAGCGTCGAGGCGCGAAAGGCCCGACGTGAGATCCACGACCAGCCGGTCGCCGCGCATCAAGTTCGGGCCCTGCACCAGCACCACGTTGCCGCTCAGCGTCATGGTATTCGCGCGCGCGTCATAAATGCCGACGTTGCCGGTGGCGCGCTGATCCTTGGTGGTGACGATCACCCCGCCGTTCGCTACGAGGCGGCGAATCTGTTGCGACGCGACGGCCTGAGTCTTGGCCGAGCGCGAGGGAGGCCCGCCACCCTCGTAGTGAACCACAAGCTCCTTGCAGCGCATCTGCGTGTCACCCTGCTGCACGATCACGTTGCCGGTGAACACGGCGGTCTTGTCCTTGTCGCGCACTTCGAGCGCATTGGCTTCGATCT
>JAYUHJ010000023.1:0-2579 GCA_043767065.1 Hyphomicrobiales bacterium
TGCGCGCTGCGGCGATGGGCCTGGCCAAGCGGCTGCTTGGCGCTGATGCGTTGCCGCCTGAACTCTCGGGCCACGACCAGGCGTCGGGCAACCGCCACGGCCACGCCTTCTGGCTCCCCGAGGACGCGGACGGGGACGGCGCAATCGATCACCTATCGGTGCATGCGGCGCAAGGATTCGGCGACGACGCGATCCGGGTGCTGACCGCGCTGCGGACCCTCAGACGGGATGCGGGCGATCCCTTGCGATTGATGCTCGAAGGCATCGGCCCCTGCGCGTTGTTCGCGGGCGCTTCATCCTATGCCCGTAACGCCACGGTCTGGCGCAGCGTCACGCCCTATCTGCATCCGTGGCACCTGAAGAAGCCCGATCAACGGTCGGCGGATGCGCTGGCGAGCGCCATCACGGCACAGCTCCGGCGCGAGTGGGCCTTGCGTGGCGATGCGCAGTCGGACATCGATGCGGTGGCTGTGATCGAAAACACGCTGGCCGGCGGGCGCAGGCTCATGCCCTTGCACTTCCACCGATTTCGCCGCAAACATGGGCTGATGCAGCCGGACAGTCTGGGACGGCTGCTGGAGCTGCGTTTCTCCGAACCCGTGCGTGGCCCGGTGGCCCTGGGGTTCGGTTGCCACTTCGGGCTCGGGCTGTTCGCTCCGATCTGAGCTTCGACAAACGATTGATCCCCGGCATGCGTTCCATCCGCGCCATGTGCAGGGTTTGCACGCACCGCCCAGGCCAGTTGGCGATGGGCGGAGTGCCGCGACGCGAGCCAGGAGAGGCGAATTGCGGCCCGCGAGGCGATTGCCGCGATGCGGCGAAAGCCTGTCCCACACCTTGCCCGATCCGGGGCACCTCGAAGGACCACATCCATGAACTCCGGCAACGACACGCCAGCGACCTCGAAGTGTGGCGGCAAGAGCGCCTCGGTCACACCTTCGATTACCGCGCTCAATCGAATGCTGGGTACCTCGCCCGCACCGAGGATGCTGACGCCTCCCGAGATCGAATTGCTCAGGCGCAGCAAGGTGGAGGTGGCCAGCGTCAGCCGGGAGATCCTTGTCGCCGGCGCGGTGCAGGAGAACACGGCAGGGAGCTGACCGAACGCAATGTGCCGCTCTGGGCGGAGCGCGCCGCGCGCCATCCAAACGACCGGCCGGTGCCGCTGAGACCAGAGCCACTTCGGACTCGGCCAGTTCACCCCCACCCCTCAGCCGGCCTTCAATCCCGCCTTCGTGGCCGCCGCCGAGAGCGCGCTGTCTTGCGTTGCCAGCGGCAGAGCCATCCGGATCGCGAGTTCGAGATAAGAAGCGTCATAGATCGACAGGTCGTACTGCCTGGCCAGATCGAGCAGGCGCCGTTGGCCGGGAGGGGATGCATCGCTTTGCAGCCTGAGCGCATCGACCGCCTCGAAGAGTTCGGCCGTGGTTTCGGGTTTGAGTTTGCGACGGCGCTCGAGTTGGTGCAGGGCGTTGGCGAACTCAAGCGCCCAGACCACCGGCACATGAATAGGTTCGCGCGCCACGCGCCTGAGCATTTTTTCCGAGTATGCCGTCGATTGGCTGCTGACGAACCAAGCCAGCACCACCGAGTTGTCGGCAACGAAGGCCATCAGTCCCGACCGGTGTCAATCAGCTTGCGCAGCGAAACGCCGGCATCGATGTTCAGGCGCTTGTTCAACGCACGCACCGCCCGCACCGCACGGGCACGGTCTGGCGCCGTCGGCGCGTTCATGGGCACCAGCCGGGCGATAGGCGCGCCGTGGCGCGTGATCACAATTTCCTCGCCGCTGCACGCCCGGTCGAGCAAGGCGGAGAGCTTGGACTTGGCTTCAAAGACGGCGATGTTCATCGACGAGCCCCTTGCGATGTGGTTGGCGTTCTGGTTAGCCAGATTTTAGCCCTGCGATCAGAACATGCCAGCGCCTGAACCGCCCCGGCCGTCACGCGGCAGATCACCGTTCTTGCCTGCTCGCTCGCTCGCTACGCAGGATGCGCCACAGTGGGCGGATGCAGGTGCACCAGCCGCGCGAGTTCGGGCTTGCACGACCCGCAATTCGTGCCGCACTTGAGCTGGTCTTGCAACTGTGCGAGGCGACTCCCCGGGGTGCCGGTGCAGGCGCGGAGTGCGGCCTCGATCTGCTCTTCGCGCACATCGAAGCAACTGCACACCTGGCGACCGCGGGCGACGATTGCGCCGGGTGGCTTGGCGCCCGGAACGAGCAGCAACCGGCCATAGGCCTGCGCGGCCAATTGCTCTTGCAGCAGCGGCGCGATCCAGCTCTCGGCCTGGGTATCGCCTGCGAGCAAGAATGCGTCGAGCCGGGTGTCGCCGCTGCTCTTCATCAACCGCATGGCGCGCCGCTGGCCGCGGCGTTTGTCGGCGTAGCGCAGCACGTCGCGCGTGTCCAGCCCGAGCAGCGACTCGATGCGCTGCAGCAGCGCGTCGTCCGGCGCCTCATACGCCGCGGCGCGAAACAGCACGCCGCTGCGCTCTCGGCCGAAGGGGACACAGGTGGCGAAGTCGAACATCGCCATGCGCGCTTTGAGCTGTTCGCGCACGCCTAGCGCGGTGTCGTC
>JAYUHJ010000024.1:0-30140 GCA_043767065.1 Hyphomicrobiales bacterium
GCGCACTTTCAGGATCTATCCGGGTACGATCCGGATGGAGTTTCTGGAGCCGATCGAGCCCGGGCTCTCGGAAGATGCGTTCAAGACGCGGGTGCAGGAAGCAATCGAAACCGCCACGGCGCGGCTCGTCGCCCAGGGCCGGGCCGAGCTGGAAGCGACGCTGAGGCAGTCGGTCGGAAAATCTGGTTGACAGGAATCAATTTTGTTCTATCTTTGTTCTTCTGCTAGTGATTCTATTTTAGCGAGTAGTGCCATGTGGTTAGCGAAAAAGGCCGGGTATGAAGGCCCGTTGCGTACGGTGCGGCATCCGGCGCTGGCCGAGCGGTTCCGTTTCTGGCGCGGCGCCTCTGGGCGGCGATACGTGTGCAGCGTTTTCTCCCCCCAAACTGCGCCAACCTACGAAACCTCGGTGGCGCTGCATGTCCGCCGCACGCCGGGCGGCCCGGTGGTCGTAGCGGTCCGGGCCGGAAACGATGCCCGACCCGTTCCAGCCGCCGACGAAGTCCATATCCATCTCGTCCGGGCCGAAGCCGATGGGTTCGCCCGCGCGATCGCCGATCTTGCCGCGCTCGTCGCGCCCGCGATCGAGGGCGACCAAAAGCTGATCCTGATCCGCCTGCCGCAGGGCATCCGCCCCCGCCGTCATACGCGCGCTGCGAGCCATTCGAAGGCGTGGTCGCGGATGCCGAGCGCCGAAAGCTCCTTGGCGGTTGCCAGCACGTAATCGCGATTGACGCCGGAACGCCCGTGGCCCTGGCGCACCAAATGCAATTGCGTCTCGAGCGGCAGCTTGCCGGCATATTGTGGATGCGAGCGGTCGACCAGATAGCAGACCGCATGAACGCGCCGTTGCGGCTCGTCGAGCAGATCGACGGCTCGCGTAACTTCCAGATAGACCTTGGTTGCCTGCTCGCGCTCGCGCAAATACTTGAGCGTAGCCTCGCGTTTCCTGCCGTCGATGCGGAACGCGATGCCGCGGCAAGAGCCGCCGCGGTCGAGACCGAGCACAAGACCGGGCTTCTCGGGCGTCCCGCGATGCACATGGGAATAGACGCAGAGCGCGCGATGCGCGCCGGTGAGCCGCGCCGGCCGGCGCTCCAAAAAATCGAACTCCGGCCGCCACATGAGCGAGCCGTAGCCGAGCACCCAGAATTCGGAATCCGCAGCCGACATCGCGTCCGGTCAGTCGCCCGAAGCGTAGGGCCGCGGCATCGGCGTCGTCGGCTCCTGCACGCCGTGTGGGCGGCCGAAGTCGGGCGCCGCGGTCTCCTGGCCGATCTCGATGATCGAGCGGCGAATGCCGCGCGTGCGCGTGAAAAGGTCGAACAGCGTCTGCCCATCGCCCATACGGATGGCGCGCGTGAGCGCCGACAGGTCCTCGTTGAAGCGGCCGAGCATTTCCAGCACTGCTTCCTTATTGTTCAGGAACACGTCGCGCCACATGGTCGGATCGGAGGCGGCGATGCGGGTGAAGTCGCGGAAGCCGCCGGCGGAAAACTTCATCACCTCGGAGCTCGTGACTTCTTCCAGATCGGCCGCCGTGCCGACGATGTTATAGGCGATCAGATGCGGCAGGTGGCTGGTGATGGCCAGCGTCAGATCATGATGCGCCGGGTCCATGGTCTCGACATTGGCGCCGAGCCTCTCCCAAAAGCGCTTGAGCTTCTCGACCGCCTTGGCGTCGGCGCTGGGGAGCGGGGTCAGGATGCACCAGCGGTTCTGAAAGAGCTCGGCGAAGCCGGCATCGGGGCCGGAATGCTCGGTGCCCGCCACCGGATGCGCCGCGATGAAGTGCGCGTGCGCCGGCACGTGCGGGGCCATGTCCTTGATGATCGAGCTTTTCACCGAGCCCACGTCGGACAGGATCGCGCCCGATTTGAGCACCGGGCCGATCTCGGCTGCGATCGCACCGCAGACGCCGACCGGCGCGCAGACGATAACGAGATCGGCGCCCTTGGCCGCCTCCGCGTTGGTCTCAAAGACCTGATCCGCGATGCCGAGTTCGGCAACGCGCTTGCGGGTCGCCGCCGAGCGGGACGTCGCCACGATCGAGCGTGCAGCACCATGGGCACGTGCTGCGCGGGCGATGGACGAGCCGATGAGGCCGACCCCGATGAGCGCGAGGCGCTCGATGACCGGCGCTTTCTTCTCAACCACGGCCGGCCCCGTTCATGAACTCCTTGAGCGCGCCGACCACGAGCCGGTTCGCCTCCTCGGTTCCGACCGTCATGCGCAGCGCGCCGGGGAGCTTGTAGGGCTCAAGCCGCCGCAGCACGAGGCCGCGCTTGACGAGGAACGCGTCGGCGTCCTTGGCGGTCTTGCCCGGCTGCTTCGGGAAATGGATCAGCACGAAGTTGCCGACGCTCGGCGTCACCTCGAGCCCAAGCGCACGGATTTCATCGGTGAGCCAGGTCAGCCAGCGCGCATTATGTGCCGCCGCGTGCTCCACATGGGCCATGTCGGAAAGCGCCGCAACGCCCGCGGCTATGGCCGGCGCGTTCACGTTGAAAGGACCGCGCGTGCGGTTGATCGCGTCGATGACGTAGGCAGGCGCATACATCCACCCGAGCCGCAGCGCCGCCAGCCCATAGATTTTCGAAAACGTGCGCAGCATCACAACGTTGTCGTTGGTCGCAACAAGCTCGATGCCGGACTCGTAGTCGTTCCGGCGCACGTATTCCGCATAGGCCGCATCGACCGCGAGCAATACGTGCGGTGGCAACGCGGCGTGCAGGCGGCGCAGCTCGGAGATCGGCAGATACGTGCCGGTCGGGTTGTTCGGATTGGCGATGAAGACGATCTTGGTCTTCGGCGTCACTACCGAAAGAATCGCATCGACGTCGGCGGTGAGGCTCTTTTCCGCCGCCACCACGGGCTTGGCGTTCGCCGCCAGCGTGGCGATCCGGTACACGAGGAAGCCGTGCGTGGTGTAGATCGCCTCGTCGCCGGGTTCGAGAAACGCGCGCGCCAGGAGCGCCAATAGCTCGTCCGAGCCCGCACCGCACACGATGCGCGCGGGGTCGAGGCCAAAGGCGCGACCAATGGCTTCGCGCAGCGCCGTCGCGGCGCCATCGGGGTAATAGCTAAGGCTGCCCGCCACCGCGCGATAGGCCTCGATCGCCTTCGCGCTCGGGCCGAGCGGCGTCTCGTTCGACGAAAGCTTGAACACCTTGGCCGCGCCCGGTGCCTCGCTGCGGCCGGGCACGTAGGGATCGATGCCGAGAACGCCCGGATGCGGGACGGGATGCTTGCGCGTGCTCATCGCTTCGCTCCGGACGAACCCTTGGCGGCTTGGGGCGCATGCATATAGCGGGTCGCGTGGCCGCCGACGAGGGCTTCGCCGCGCACCGAGACGCCGGCTTTCATCAGCGCATCGCGGATTTCGGAGAGCGTCTGGCCGGGAGAGAGCGAAACGAGCAGCGATGCGCCGTCGAACTTGCCCTCGGGCACAGCGATGAACTCGGCAAGCGCCGAGAGTACCTTGGCTGCCGGCGCGGTCCAGCCGGAAACCTTCAGGCTCCAGCAGGCGACTTCATTTGCCGCCGCGTCGGCGCCGAGCGGCTTCGAGACGACGAACAGCGGCACGGAGGCCGGATGATCGGTCCGCTCCACGAACGGCAGCCGCGCGATGATCTTGGGTGCGTCAGGACGCTCGAGCGCAGCCCACCACGCACCGCTTCCTGCGACCGAGGTCGCTGGAACCAAACCGAGATCGCCTTTTGAATCAGCAACCGCGGTCACGACTGCGTCGGCGTTGCGCTCCGCCTCGAGCGGCACGGTGAAACCGAAATGGAAACGCGCCGAGTCGCGCACCGCGGCGTCGCCGGCGGCGAAATCCGCGTGCACTTTGAAGGGCGCCTGCACATAGGTGAAGGTCGCGATCAGCACGCGCCAGATGCTCTCGACCGTATCGAGGGGCAGAATCCCACGATGGCGCTCGACGAGCCGGCGCATCATCTCGGCCTCGCGCGCGGGCCGGAAGGCGGCGCCCGATTCCTGCGTGCGCTTGACTTCGATCAAGCGGTCGATGATCTCGCCGCGCTCGATCAGGCGCGCGTGCAGCTCCGCATCGATGCGGTCGATCTCGGCGCGCAGATCCGCCAGCGCCGCGCCGGTCGCGGCGTTAACCTTCGGAGGTTGGGACTTCGACATCGGCATGGACGGCGCCTTTCCGGCGGCGTGGTGATAGCGCGCGGCAGCGCGAACGCAAAGAAAACATTGACAGAATAATGAACCGGCCCATAGCTCTAGCCCCCCGCAGGCTATGCGCGGGCGCTTTCGAGGGTTTCATGAGCGTGCTGCGTGCCGATCTGGAAGGAGCTGCAAGCCTCGCCGGCGCCGTGCGCCGCGAGGTGGACGAGCCGCGTTCGCCGGTCGTCCGCTTCGGCGCGGACAAGCCGCTGAAGCTCGACGCGGGTGTTTCGCTGTCGCCGTTCCAGGTCGCCTACGAGACCTACGGCACGCTCAACGCGAGCAAATCGAACGCGATTCTGGTCTGCCACGCGCTCTCCGGCGACCAGTACGTGTTCGGCGAGCATCCGGCCACCGGCAAGCCGGGCTGGTGGGAGACCATGGTCGGGCCCGGCAAGCCGATCGATACCGAGCGCTTCTTCGTGATCTGCCCGAACGTTTTGGGCGGCTGCATGGGCACCACGGGACCTGCTTCGCGCAATCCCGCGACCGGCGAGCCTTACGGCCTATCGCTGCCGGTGATCACGATCCGCGACACAGTGCGGGCGCAAGCGATGCTCTTGGACCACCTCGGCATCGAGAGTCTGTTTTGCGTAACCGGCGGCTCCATGGGCGCGATGCAGGCGCTGCAATGGGCGGCGAGCTATCCCGCGCGCGTGTTTGCAACGCTTCCGCTCGCCGGCGCCGCACGCCATTCGGCACAGAACATCGCCTTCCACGAGGTCGGCCGCCAGGCGATCATGGCCGATCCGGATTGGCGCGATGGTCATTATCTCCTCGACGGCACGATCCCGCGCCGCGGGCTCGCCGTCGCGCGCATGGCCGCGCACATCACTTATCTCTCCGACGCCGCGTTGCACCGGAAATTCGGCCGCAAGCTGCAGGATCGCGAGACCTGGACGTTCGGCTTCGACGCCGATTTCCAGGTCGAGAGCTATCTGCGCCATCAGGGCTCCATGTTCGTCGAGCGCTTCGACGCCAACAGCTATCTCTACATCACGCGCGCGATGGATTATTTCGATCTCGCGGCCGACTATGGCGGCGTGCTGGGCAACGCCTTCAAGGGCGCCAAGGCACGGTTCTGCGTCGTCTCGTTCACGTCCGACTGGCTGTTCCCCACCGCCGACGCGCGCGCGATCGTGCATGCGCTGAACGCCGCGGCGGCGCCGGTGTCGTTCGCCGAGATCGAGACCGACAAGGGCCACGACGCCTTCCTGCTCGAAGAACCCGAGCTGTTCGACATCGTGCGAGGGTTCCTCGAAGGCGCCGCGCGGGCGCGCGGCCTGCCGGCCGCCAAGGGTTGAACCGATGCTCGCGCGCGAGGGCAACTCCTATTCCGCATCGGCTTCCACGGCGCGCGTCGACCTGGTTGCCGTCGCCAACATGGTCACGCCGGGCTCGCGCGTACTCGACGTCGGCTGCGGCGACGGCCAGCTGTTGCAGCTGCTCTCCGAGAAGCGCGGCGTGGACGCGCGTGGGATCGAAATCTCGCGCGAGGGCGTGAACCTTTGCGTCGCCAAGGGACTGGCGGTGATTCAGGGCGACGCCGACGTAGATCTGGCCGACTATCCGGACGATGCGTTCGACTACGTGATCCTTTCGCAAACGCTGCAAGCCACGCGGCGGCCGCGCTGGGTGCTCGAGCAGATGCTGCGGATCGGCCGGCATGCCATCGTATCGGTGCCAAACTTCGGTTATTGGCGCATGCGCCTGCAGTTGCTCACGCGCGGGCGCATGCCGGTCACCAAGAACCTGCCCGACACCTGGTACGACACGCAGAACATCCACTTCTGCACCATCCGCGATTTCGTCGAGCTGGTGCGCGCACTCGACGTGCGCATCGAGCGCGCGGTGGCGCTCGACGGCCGCGGCCGTCGCGTGCGGCTCCATGTGCCGTGGTGGTTCTGGAACCTGTTCGGCGAGCAGGCGGTGTTCCTGCTGTCGCGCAAGAACTAGGCGCCCGCCGGGTCCGCCGTTGCCGGCGCCAGCACCGGCTGCAGGATCGGAATGCGCCGGCGTACCGGTATCGGACGCCAGACCTGCTTGGTCGCCTCGACGATATGAACGCCGGCAAACGGCAGCGACAGCGTCGCGCCGACGCGCTCCCATGCGACTGCCGTACGCAGGAACGGCGCGCGCGCGAAAGGCGGCACCCATAGCGCCTCGCTCCAGCCGACCGGCACGAATTGCGCGCCGCGCAAGAGTTCCATGAGCTGGCCACGCGAGAACGGCCGGCCGTGACCGAACGGGGTCGTATCCATGCGCGCCCAGAGCCCGCGCCGGTTTGGCACCACCATGAGCAACCGACCGCCAGCCGCCAATACGCGCCATATCTCCTGCAGCATGTCGGGCGCATGCACCGTCATCTCCAGCGCATGCACGGCGAGCACGCGGTCGACCGAAGCGTCAGGGAGCGGGAGCAAGGTCTCCTCGACAAGCGCTGCGCGGGTGGGAGAGGCGGACGGCCATTTCACGACGCCTTGTGCCGCCGGCATCAATGCGAACGTGCGCTCGACCTCGTCGCGGAAGAGGCCGAGATAGGGCGTCGCGTAGCCCAGGCCCACGAGCGCGAGGCCCCGCGTCTCGGGCCAGCGCGCGCGGATCGGGCGCGCGATCAGCCGCCGCGCCACGTGGCCGAGCGGCTGGGAATAGAAATTGCGAAGATCGACGACGTCCATGAGCGGGCGAGAATAGAGCGCCGCGCACGCCGCACCAAGCCGTGTTAGATTCAGCGAATTGGAGTGAATTGGAGCACAAAATGGCCGTGGAAGTCCGCTTGGTGCCCTGTCTCAGCGACAACTATGCCGTGATCCTCCGCGATCCGGCGAGCGGCGTGGTGGCATTGGTCGATGCACCGGAAGCGCCGCCGATCGAGCGCGCGCTCGACGAGGCCGGCTGGAAGCTCACGCATATCCTCGTCACCCACCACCACGGCGACCATGTACAGGGCATTCCGGCGCTGAAGCAGAAATTCGGCGCCACCGTGATCGGGCCGCAGGAAGCGGCGAAAAACGGCATGCTCGACAAGATCGTCGGCGACAAGGACGCGATCAAGGTCGGCGGCCTCGACGCGCGCGTGATCGAAACGCCGGGCCACACGGCGGGCCACATCGTCTATGTGCTGGATCAGGAGAAGCTGCTGTTTGCCGGCGACACGCTGTTTGCCATCGGCTGCGGGCGCGCGCTCGAGCGACCGGCGGCGGTATTGTGGAATTCGCTGCTGAAAATCCGCGACCTGCCCGGCGACATGCGGGTCTATTGCGGCCATGAATATACGCTGGCGAACGGCCGCTTCGCGGTGACCGTGGATCCGAAGAACAGCGCGCTGAAAACCCGCCTGAACGCCGTCGAAAAAACTCGCGCCGCGGGCAAGCCGACGGTGCCGAGCACGATGGCCGAGGAACGGGCGACCAATCCGTTCCTGCGCGCCGACACGCCCGAGATCGCCGAGGCGATCGGCATGAAGGGCGCCGATGCGGCCGCGGTGTTCACCGAAATCCGCGAGCGCAAGAACTCGTTCCGGGGCTGAACCTTTGGCGAAGATAATGACCGCGGCCGAGGTGATCCGGCTCTTAGAACTCAAGCCGCATCCCGAGGGCGGCCATTTCCGCGAGACGCTCCGCGATCCCCATCCGGAGCCGGGCAAACGCGCGCATTCCACCGCGATCTATTTCCTACTTGCCGCCGGCGAGCGCTCACACTGGCACAAGGTCGACGCGATGGAAGTCTGGCACTTCCATGCCGGGGCGCCGCTGCTCCTGGAGATCGCGAAGACCAAGCAGGGGCCGGTTGAGCGGATCACGCTCGGAGCGGACTTGGCGGCGGGCGAGCGTCCGCAGGCCGCGGTGCCGGCGCATCACTGGCAAGCGGCGAAAAGCCTCGGCGCATGGACGCTGGTCGGCTGCACGGTGGCGCCGGGCTTCGATTTCAAAGGTTTCGAGCTCGCCCCGTCCGGCTTCGTGCCGGACACGCGCTGATCAGGTCAAATACTGCGCGCCGTTCACCGTCATGGTTGAGCCGGTGATGAAGCCGGCGTCGTCGGAGGCGAGGAACACGACGCAGCGCGCGATGTCCTCGGGCTCGCCCAGGCGCCCGACCGGAATCTGCGGGAGAATGTTCTTCTCCAAGACGTCCTTCGGCACCGCCTGCACCATCTCGGTATTGATGTAGCCGGGGCAGATCGCGTTCACCGTGACGCCCGCCTTGGCGTTTTCCTGCGCCAGCGCCTTGGTGAAGCCGATCTCGCCGGCTTTGGCGGCGGAATAATTGGTCTGGCCGATCTGGCCCTTCTGGCCGTTGATCGAGGAAATATTGATGATGCGGCCGAATTTGCGGCCGCGCATGCCCTCGATCAGCGGCCGGCACATGTTGAAGAGCGAATTGAGGTTGGTGTTGATCACCGCGTTCCATTGCTCCGGCGTCATGCGGTGCAACGTGGTGTCGCGCGTGATGCCGGCGTTGTTCACCAGCACCTCGACCGGCCCGAGCGCCGCCTCGACCGCCTTGACGCCGGCACCGCAGGCCTCGAACGAGCTGACGTCCCACCTGAAGACCTCGATCCCGGTCTCGGCCTTGAATTTGTTCGCCGCCTCGTCGTTGCCGCCGTAATTGGCGGCAACCTTGTAGCCGGCGGCCTTCAAGGCTTTGGCGATGGCAGCGCCAATGCCGCGGGTGCCGCCGGTGACCAATGCTACGCGCGCCATGACCGAACTCCCCTCCCCGACTTTTTTCGTTTCGCGCGTCTAAGCGCGCTCCACGTAAGTTCCTTACATCGGCGCGTTTCGCTCGCTCACGCTCGCTCAACGCACATGGCAATGCCCATGCCGCCGCCGATGCAGAGCGTGGCGAGACCCTTCTTCGAGTTCCGCTTTTCCATCTCGTGCAGGAGCGTGACCAGAACGCGCGCGCCAGAGGCGCCGATCGGATGACCGATGGCGATGGCGCCGCCATTTACGTTCACTTTCTTGGAGTCCCAGCCCAATTCCTTGTTCACGGCGCAAGCTTGCGCGGCGAAGGCTTCGTTCGCCTCTACGAGGTCGAGGTCGTCGGGCTTCCAGCCGGCTTTCTTCAGCGCCGCGCGCGAAGCCGGGATTGGCCCGGTACCCATGATCGACGGATCGACCCCGGCATGCGCCCAGGAGACGATGCGCGCGAGCACCTTCTTGCCTTCCTTAGCGGCCTGGCTCGCCTTCATCAGCACGACTACCGCGGCGCCGTCATTGAGGCCGGACGCGTTGCCGGCGGTGACGCTGCCTTCCTTGTCGAACGCGGGACGCAGCTTCGCCATCGCCTCGAGCGTCGCGCCGTGGCGCGGATACTCATCGGCATCGACGATGATGTCGCCCTTCTTGGAGGGAATTTTCACCGGTACGATCTCGTCCTTGAAGCGGCCGCTCTTCTGCGCCGCCTCCGCCTTTTGCTGCGAGCCGACCGCGAACTCGTCCTGCTGTTGGCGAGTGATCTGCCATTGCTTGGCGACGTTCTCGGCGGTGTTGCCCATGTGGTAGCCGTTGAAGGCGTCCCACAGGCCGTCCTTGATCATGGTGTCGACGAATTCGAGTGGGCCCATCTTCTGGCCGTTGCGCAGATGTGCGGCGTGCGGCGCCATGCTCATGGATTCCTGACCGCCGGCGACGACGATATCGGAATCTCCGTTCAGGATCGCTTGATAGCCGAGCGCGACCGCGCGCAAGCCGGAGCCGCAGAGCTGGTTCACGCCCCACGCCGGGATTTCGACCGGAATGCCCGCGGCGATCGAAGCCTGGCGCGCAGGGTTCTGTCCCTGCCCGGCGGTCAGAATCTGACCCAGGATGACCTCGGACACGCGCTTGCCTTCGATGCCCGCGCGCACAAGGGCCGCTTCGATCGCGATCTTGCCCAGCGCATGGCCCGACAACGAAGCCAGCGCGCCGTTGAACGAGCCGACCGGCGTACGCGCCGCGCCGACGATAACAATGTCGTCCTGCATTGATTTCTCCTCCGCCGCGACCGCGCGGGACCCCGCGCGCCGCCGCCGTTCTCTCGGCCAATCGTTGGTGCCACCGGCGCACGATGTCAATAAGACGAAACCGGCTTCGATGCGGGGATTGCAAGGCCCACGGCCCGAACAAATGGGTAGCCCGTTCGCCGGAAAGGCCTTAATGTAAATGCCTATTCCGCGAGCAGCGAAACGCAACAAAACAAGTACAGCGTGATGACCAAGAACCAGGAACCGGTAACGATCAAGAAGTACGCCAACCGGCGGCTCTATAATACGGGCACGAGCACTTACGTCACGCTCGAAGACCTTGCCGTCATGGTCAAGTCGGGCGACGACTTCGTGGTCTATGACGCCAAGACCGGCGAGGACATCACCCGTTCGGTGCTGACCCAAATTATTTTCGAGCAGGAGAACAAGGGCACCAATCTCCTGCCGATCAATTTCCTGCGCCAAGTCATCCGCTTCTACGGCGACAGCATGCAGCTCCTGCTGCCGCGCTATCTCGATGCGTCGATGGACAACTTCACGCGCGACCAGGATAAATTCCGCGAGCAGATGGGCAAGGCGTTCGGCGTGCCCGGCTTCGGAATGATCGAGGAGCAAGTGCGCCGCAACATGGAGATGTTCCAGCGCACTTTCGCAATGTTTCTGCCCTTCGCACAGAAGCATAACGCGGCCGGGGAAACGCCCCCCGGCGACGATATCGACGCGCTCAAGCGCCAAGTGACCGAGATGCAGCAGCGCCTCGACCGCATGGGCCGTTCCGGCGACAAGGAATAATCCGACTTAGATCGGCGAGCTTTTCAGGCGGTCCGGCGCGGGCGGCCAGCGCGTTGCTATTGCGGGTCGGGCTCGAACGTAATGTCGCGCCGCGCCGTGCGCACCGAGATCACCCAGCCGCCGATCGCATCGACGAGCGAGATCAAGAGCAAGATCGCAAACACAGAGGTGCCGGCCTCGCGCACCAACAGGAACTCCACAAGCGCGGCGACGAATACGATCGTCGATAGGAGATGATCGGCGATGGAATGCGAGCCGGCGCGTGCCGCCTTTATCAATTCGAAGAACAGAAACAGAAGAGAGAGGCCGATCAACGCATCGCCGTTGGTGATGGTCCAGGACGAGCCCGACATCATGCGGACCGTGTAGATCGGGTCCGCCCAGCCGACGCCCTGCAGCAGGAACGCGACCATGTTGTAGATCGCGAACGAAACGGCCAGTAGCGGAAAGGTGCCGAACATTACCGTTCCCTGCGCGCGCGCCGAAGCCTCAGACCTCGGCCTTCGGCTTCAGGATCTGCCGGCCGCGATACATGCCGGTCTTGGGATCGATGTGATGCGGGCGACGCAGCTCGCCGGAGTCCTTGTCCTCGATATAGGTCGGACGCTTCAGCGCATCGGCGGAGCGGCGCATGCCGCGCCGGGAGGGCGAAGTCTTTCTCTTGGGGACGGCCATCGCAGCCTCGTTGTTACGGCCCGTGGGCGGGCATTGATGCGGGAGGCGGACTTATAGAGGAGGAGCGCCGCGATTGCCAAGGCTTAGCGTGTCAAGGCTCAGCGCAATGCGCGCAGGCACGCGGTGACCGCGGGGCCTGCGGCCACGCTCGCCGAGGCGCGGCGCACGGCGAGCCGTTGCAGGCCTGGGCCCGGCCGGGCGGCATCGCGCCGCATGGGATTGGGCAGAACCGAGGCCAGGAGCGCGGCCTCTTCAGGGGACAGCGAGCGAACGCTCTTGCGGAAGGCGCGTAGCGCGCCCGCCTCGGCGCCGAACTCGCCGTTCGGACCCCATTCGGCGACGTTGAGATAAATCTCGGCAAGCCGGCGCTTCGACCAGACCGCGCTCATGTAATAGGCGATCGGCACTTCCAAAACCTTGCGGACATATTGCCGGCCCGGCCAGAGGAACAGGTTCTTGGCGGTCTGCATGGCGATGGTAGAAGCGCCGCGCACGTCGGCAAGCTCGCCGGCGTCCTCGTAGACGTCGCGTAGCTCATCCCAATCGACGCCACTATGGGTGCAGAAGCGCGCGTCCTCGCCGGCGATCACCGCGCGCACGAGCTCGGGCGAAATTGCATTCAGCGGACGCCAATGCTGCACCACCCGCTCGCCCATGACCCGGCGCCATAGCATCAGGGTCGATACCGGCTGCACGTATGCGTAGATCGGCACGAGCACGAGCGGAATCAATGCAACAACCAGCAACAGCTTCCAGGCGAAGGAGAACAGGCGGCGGATCATGATGGAACTCGGTCTTTTGGCATGGCCGCCGATTGCGGCGGACGCGCGGCGCTTGACCGGAGCCTTCGGCTCGGCCATTGCCGGGCAAGCACCCCGGCGAGAGTACGATGTCCCCACTGTCGGAAGAAACGTTTCAACGCCGCCTCGAAGCGGTCGCGGCCGCAATCGAGGCCGCGCTGGGAGCGGCGCTTTCGGCCGCACCACTCCCGGGCGAGATCGCGCGGCCCAGGCGACTTTTGCTCGCGATGCGGCACGCAACACTCGGCGGCGGCAAACGGTTGAGGCCTTTTCTCACGATCGAGAGCGCGGCGCTGTTCGGCGTTTCGGAAGCCAAGGCGATGGGTGCGGCGGCGGCGATCGAGTGCGTGCATTGCTATTCGCTGGTGCATGACGATCTGCCGGCCATGGACGACGACGAGCTGCGGCGCGGCCGGCCCACGGTCCACCGCGCATTCGACGAGTCGACTGCGATTCTCGCCGGCGACGCGCTGCTGACGCTCGCGTTCGATCTCCTCGCGCGCGATGACGCCGATCCGGAGCCGGCCGTGCGCATCGCCCTGATCCGGCTGCTCGCATGCGCATCCGGTGTCGGCGGCATGGCCGGGGGCCAAATGCTCGACCTCGAAGCCGAAGGGCGATTCGCCGGCGTAAAGCCCCTTGTCCTCTCTGCGGAAGAAATCGGTCGGCTGCAGGCGATGAAGACCGGTGCGCTGATCGGCGCTGCCTGTGAAGCGGGCGCGATCCTGGGCCGGGCGAGGCCAGATGAAAAAGTAGTGCTTGCGCGCTACGGCAGTGCGCTCGGCCTCGCATTCCAGATCGCCGACGATCTGATCGATGCCGAAGGCGAGGCCGCGGCCGCGGGCAAGCGCGTCAGCAAGGACAAGGTTCGCGGCAAGGCGACGTTCGTTTCCGCGCTTGGCGCCGACGGGGCACGCAAGCGGCTGCAAGAGCTGGTCCGCGAGGCGGAAGCCGCGCTCATGCCTTTCGGCGCGCGCGGCGCTATGCTCGCGGCCTGCGCGCATTTCGTCGCCGAACGCAGAGCCTGAGCAGGTGCGATCCATGCCCAAGAAGCAGAAGCTGCCGCCGATCGCGAAGATCGAAACCGAAGCCGGGCCCTGGATCGTTCGCTTCGTGCGCGGTCATATGCGCCTCTGGATCGCGATTGCGGTCGGGATCCTTGTCTATGCGCTGGTCCCCGCGGGCATCGGCAACAGCACGCGTTTCCTGCTCGGCTGGGATGCCGGCGTGGTCCTATATCTGACTCTCGCCGCGGTCACGATGGCGCGCTCGACGCCTTCCGAGATCCGCTACCACTCCGCTATGCAGGACGAGGGCGCGTTCGCTCTTCTGTTGCTCGCGGTCGCCGCGGCGGTGGTAAGCACTGGCGCGATTTTCGCGGAGCTCGTGGGGATCAAGCAATCGCAACCGGGCTACGGCTTCCATGTCGCGCTCGCGATCGCCACCGTGATCCTGTCTTGGATGTTCACGCAGACGATCTTCGCGCTGCATTATGCCCATGAATTTTATGGCACCGGCCGGCGCGCCGCCGGCCTCAGATTCCCGGGCGATGAAAAGCCGGATTACTGGGACTTCGTCTATTTCGCGTTCGTGATCGGCATGACGTTCCAGGTATCGGACGTCGGCATCACGCAACGCGAAATCCGCCGGACGGTGGTGGCGCACGGTGTGTTGTCGTTCCTGTTTACCGCGGCGATTCTCGCGCTTGCGGTGAATATCGCGGCTTCGCTGGTGGGCCGCTGAAGCCGCTCTATTCCGCGGCAGGCCGGCGCGCGACCGCGCCCCAGCGCCGCGCCACGTAGTCCTCGACCATCGCCCTAAAATCAGCAGTGAGCGCCGCGCCGCGGAGCGTTGCGACCTTCTTGCCGTCCACGAACACGGGTGCGACCGGTTGCTCGCCGGTGCCAGGCAAGGAAATGCCGATGTCGGCATGCTTGCTCTCGCCCGGGCCGTTGACGATGCAGCCCATGACCGCGACCGAAAGCCCCTCAGAGCCCGGATAGAGCTTCTTCCATTCGGGCATGCGCGCGCGGATGAAACCCTGCACCTCGGCGGCTAGCTCCTGGAAGGTCGTCGAAGTGGTGCGGCCGCAGCCGGGGCAAGCCGCGACCAGCGGCACAAAAGTACGCAGCCCCATGGTCTGCAACAGCTCCTGGGCGACTTGAACCTCACGGGTGCGGTCGCCGCCGGGTTCGGGGGTAAGTGAAATGCGGATCGTATCGCCGATGCCCTGTTGCAACAGCACACCGATCGCGGCCGCCGAGGCAACAATGCCCTTGGAGCCCATGCCGGCCTCGGTAAGACCGAGATGCAGCGCATAGTCGGAACGCCGCGCCAGTTCCGCGTAGACCGCGATCAAATCCTGCACGGCCGAGACTTTGGCCGAAAGAATGATCTGGTCGCGCGCCATGCCCAGTTCCTCGGCGCGCGCGGCCGACAACAGCGCCGACTGCACCATGGCCTCGCGCGTCACCGCGCGGGCATCGAGCGGCTCCTTGGCGCGCGCGTTCTCGTCCATGAGGCGCGTGAGCAAGTCCTGATCGAGCGAGCCCCAGTTGGCGCCGATGCGCACGGGTTTCCCGTATTTCAGCGCAAGCTCGATGATGGCGCCGAACTGGCGATCTTTCTTTTCCTTGAAGCCCACGTTGCCTGGATTGATGCGGTATTTGTCGAGCGCCTCGGCGCAGGCCGGGTGATCGGCGAGCAATTTGTGGCCGATATAGTGGAAATCGCCGATCAGGGGCACGGCCACGCCCAGCGCGGAAAGCCGATCCCTGATTTTCGGCACCGCCGCCGCCGCTTCATCGCGGTCGACGGTGATGCGTACCAGCTCGGAGCCCGCATGCGCGAGGGCCGCGACCTGACGCGCGGTCCCCTCGATGTCCGCGGTGTCGGTATTGGTCATGGACTGGACGACGACGGGCGCGCCGCCGCCGATCACGACGTCGCCGACGCGCACCGCCACCGTGCGCCGTCGCGCCGCGGGCGCTGCGATGTGAGAAGCGGGTTCGGTTCGGACGGTCATCGGTGCATCAACGCTTCGGCTTGGTCTTGCGGCAGTTCTCGCACAGGCCCGCGATCTCGAGCACTTGCGTGCGCGAATCGAAGCCGATCGAGCGCGCGGCCTCGCCGAGATCGCGCCCAACCGCACGCGAGGCGACTTCGGCCACGGTGCCGCAGCGCTCGCACATCAGGAACATCACCACTTCACCGCCGTCGTGGCCGTGGTTGCAGGCGAGATACGCATTCTTGCTTTCGATCCGGTGCGCGAGCCGCTCGGCGACCAGAAAATCGAGCGCGCGATAAACCGACATGGGCGGCGCCGGCTCGCCGGCCTTGGCCAGTCGCTCGACGATCTCGTAGGCGCCGATCGGCGCATGGCTGCCAGCGAGCGACTCCAGCACCCGCCGCCGCAAAGGCGTGAGTCTGAGGCCGCGTTCACCGCATGCCTGCTCTGCGCGCTTGAGCAGGTCGGCGACGCAGTGCGCATGGTCGTGATCGGGGGCCGGAAAGCCAAGGTTCATAGGGTTTCTCAATGCGCATCTTACAGGCTTGCAACGCCTTATAAAAACCCGCTCCTGCTACTTTTGTTGCACTGCACAATACAATCGGGCATGCTGATTTTCATCCCATGATTCTCCGCAAGAACACCGGGCCGAAGCCCGTCAACCTCGCTTTGCAAGGCGGCGGTGCACACGGCGCCTTCACCTGGGGCGTGCTCGACCGCCTGCTCGAAGACGAGCGGCTCTCGCTCCAGGCGATCTCCGGCACCAGCGCCGGGGCGATGAACGCCGTCGTGCTGGCATCGGGCTATCACAAGGGCGGGCGCGCAGGCGCGCGCGAGGCGCTCAGTAATTTCTGGCGCGCGGTTTCGCGCGACGGCCGCATGAGCCCGATCCAGCGCTCGATCACCGACCGGTTGTTCGGCAACTGGTCGCTCGACAAGAACCCGATCTTTCTCGCGTTCGACGTCGCCAGCCGCTTTTTCTCGCCCTACGACATGAACCCGTTCAACATCAATCCGCTGCGCGAGATTCTGGAGCGCGAGGTCGACTTCAAGGCGGTGCGGGCAAACCGCGAATTCGACCTCTATGTCTCGGCCACCAATGTGCGCACCGGCAAGATGCGCGTCTTCCGCCGCGAGCAGATCACGCCCGACGTGGTAATGGCGTCGGCGTGCCTGCCGTTCCTGTTCCGCGCGGTCGAGATCGACGGGGTGCCCTACTGGGACGGCGGCTATGTCTCCAACCCGCCACTGTTCCCGTTCTTCCGCACGGGCCGTAACGACGATATCGTGCTGGTGCAGACCAATCCGCTGGTGAGCAACAAGACCCCGCGGACCGCGCGCGAGATCTTGAACCGGGTCAACGAAATCACGTTCAACGCTTCGCTGCAATCGGAGCTGCGTGCGATCGGCTTCGTAAGCCACCAGCGACAGAGCGGCCTGTTGGGCCGCTGGACCGGCCGGAGCGCCAAACCGATCCGCATCCACCGTATCGCCGCCGACAAGGAGCTGAAGACGCTCAGCTCCAGCTCCAAGTTCACCGTCGACTGGTCGTTCTTCCAGCATTTGCGCGACCTCGGCCGCAAGGCGGCGGAGGATTTCCTGAAGAAGGATTTCGGCGCCATCGGCCGCCGCGGCACGCTCGATCTGCGCAAGGAAGCGGCCTGACCCAAGCCCGTCGGCGCGATAAGATCGGCGCATGGAGCCGCGCCAACATCTGGCCGCCGAAGTGCACGATACGATTCTAGAGATCGCGGTCGGCGACATCACGCTGCTCAAGCTCGACGCGATCGTGAACGCGGCCAATACGGCGCTTCTGGGCGGTGGCGGCGTGGACGGTGCGATCCATCGCGCCGCCGGGCCGGAGCTTAAGGAGGAATGCCGCACGCTCGGCGGCTGCGCCACCGGACAGGCGAAAATTACCCGCGGCTACAGGCTTCCCGCCCGCCATGTGATCCATGCAGTCGGCCCGGTTTGGCGGGGCGGCGGCAGCGGCGAGGACGATCTGCTGGCGTCCTGCTATCGCGTTTCGCTCGAACTCACGCGGACGAACGGGCTCGCTTCCGTTGCCTTCCCTTCGATTTCGACCGGAGTCTATGGCTTCCCGGCCGACCGGGCGGCGAGGATCGCGGTCGCTACCGTCGTCGGCGAAGCGGCGGCGCGGCGCGGGATCGGACGCGTCGTGTTCTGCTGCTTCTCGCAGGAAGCCGCGGATTTTCATGCCGCGGCGTTCGGCGATCTCGGCCTCGCCTAGACCAGCCGGCGAGCGAGCTGCGCCGCACCGAACAGCCCCGGCTCCTCGTGCACGATCGCCTTGATCGGAATCAGCGCCATGCGATCGCGATATGGTGCGTGATCCTCGAAGGCATTGCGGAACGGCGAATTGGGGATGAGTGGCGCGAGCCCGCGCGTGACGCCGCCAGCGAGGAAGACCGCCTTGGAGTTATAGGCAAGCGCCAGGTCGCCCGCGATCCGGCCGAACAGACGAAGGAAAAAATCAGTGGTGGCGCGCGCCGTCGCGTCTCCTGCACACGCCGCGGTGGCGATGGCCTCGGCGCGTTTGCGCTCGCCGGAAAGAACATGGTGCGCGCGCACGAGGCCCGGTCCTGAAAGAACGTGCTCGACGATGACCGGGCCATTGTCGCGCAGGAAATGGGCGATGACGCGGGCCTCGTCGGCGCTGGCGGCGCCGAGCCGCATGTGCCCGGCCTCGCTCGCCAGCACCTTCGCGCCAGGACCACTCTTGAGAAGAAGCGCACTGCCGAAGCCCCCGCCGGGCCCACATACCAGGAGCCGCTGCTGCGGCGTTTCCTGCGGCGCGCCGACGGCAACGAGGTCCGCCATTCCGAGCGCCGGGAGGCCGTGGGCCAACGCCTCGAAATCGTTGACGGCGACCAGGCGCTTGAGCCCGAGCTTGCGGGCGAACGCGCGGCGCGAGAACGTCCAGCCGCGATTGGTGACGAGTACATGATCGCCGTCGATCCAGCCGGCGATGCCGAGCACGGCCGACTGGGGCCGCGGCCGGACGGCAGCGAGCGCGCCAGCCAAGAGCGTTTCGAGTTCAGCAACGTCATCGTTCATCACCGAACGGATGGCTTTCAGCTTGCCGTCGTTGCGGACGAACGCGAGCCGGGTCTTGGTGGCGCCGATATCGGCGACGAGCACGGAGCGTTTCACGCGCCGAGCTTGCAGGCATCGACGGAGCGGATCAACTGCACTAAGGGGAGACGATGAAACTAGGCACCGTGCTTAACGCCCAAGCGCTGCGCTATCCCAACCGGCTCGCGGCCGTGAGCGGCGCGCGGCGCCTGAGCTATCGCGAGCTCGACCGGCGCAGCGACCGGCTCGCCAACGCCTTGCGCGCGCGTGGGCTCGCGCATGGCGATCGCGTGGCGATGCATCTGGAAAACAGCGTCGAGTTCGTCGAGGCGTTTTACGGCGTGGCCAAGGCCGGTGGCATCATGGTGCTGGTCAATACGCGCCTCACCGCGCACGAGATCGCCGTCATCCTCTCGAGCAGCCGGCCGAAGTTCTATTTGTTCGATCCGGCGCGGCGGCAGATCGCGTTCGAAGGAAGCAAAGGCATCAAGGACATCGCCTTGATCGCGAGCACCGCCACGTCCGAGGGCGACCCGACGATCGCAGCGCTGATCGACGAAGGCGCCGCCGAAAGGCCGCCCGCCTTGCCGCCCGAGGTCGAGGACCTGCTCTATTCTTACACCTCGGGAACCACCGGCACGCCCAAGGGCGCGGTGCGCACGCACGGCAGCTTCCACGTCCAGCATGGACTGATGAACGTGCTGCAATGGGAATTGCAGCCGGGCGACAAGGTGCTCGCCATGTCGCCGCTGTCGGTCGGCACCGGGCTGGCGCGACTCGGCAATGCGCTCGGCGTCGGCGGCACGCTGGTGATCCTGCCGAAATTCGACGCAGCCGCGATGGCCGAAGCCGTCGAGCGCGAGAAAATCACCGTCGCCGGCATGGTGCCGACCATCATTCGCCTGACGCTGCCCGAGATCCGCCGCGCGCCCGAGCGCTTCAAGTCGCTGCGTGTCGTGCTTTCGACCGGCGAGGCGTTTCCGGTGGAGCTGAAGCGGGAGTTGTTGTCGCTCTTGCCGAATATCCGCCTGCACTCGTTCTACGCGATGACGGAGGCCGGCGCGGTCACCAATCTCGATCCCGAGGAGCAGCTCACGCACCCGGCTTCCGTCGGCCGCGTTTGCGCCGGCGTCGAGGTGAAGATCGTGGACGACAAGCGGCAGGACGTGGCGCCGGGCGAGGCCGGCGAGATCGCGGTGCGCTGCGGCGAGCCCGGGTGCTACATCACCATGCGCTGCTATCTCGATCCGGCCGCCAATGCGGAGTCGATCGTCGATGGCTGGGTGTTCACCGGCGACATGGGCTATTTCGACGCCGACGGCTTTCTCTATCTCGTCGACCGCAAGAAGGACATGATCGTCAGCGGCGGGCTCAATATCTATTCACGCGAGGTCGAGCTTGCGCTGATGAGTCACCCGGCAGTGCTGGACGTTGCCGTGGTCGGGGCGCCCGATGCGACCTTCGGCGAGAGCGTGGTCGCCGTCATCGAGCTGAAGCCCGGCGCAAAAGCGAGCGAGGACGCGCTCATTGCCCACTGCAAGGATATGATCGCCAGCTACAAGAAGCCCAAGCGCATCCTGTTCCGGGCACTGCCGCGCAACTCCACCGGCAAGGTGCAGAAGAACCTGCTTCGAGACGAGATCGCCAAATCTGTCCACTAACAAGCCTGCCCACTGATGGGCGGCATTGGCGGAGCCTTCGACGGGGCACGTCGCGTCGAGTAAGATGCCAGCCCGATAAAAACAGTACAGCGGTACAACCCTATGAACGTCAAACCCTCCGCCCCGCGCGCGCCTGCCACCAAAGAACCACCGATCGCGGGCGAGATTTTCCTGCGCGCGCTCGCCGATCACGGCGTCGATTTCTTCTTCGCCAACCCGGGCACCGATTTCCCGCCGATCGTCGAGGCCTATAGCCGCGCGCGCGAGGGCTCGAACAGCAAGATGCCGCGGCCGGTGCTAGTGCCGCACGAGAACCTCGCGGTCGCCATGGCGCACGGCGCGTTTCTCATGACTGGCCGGGCGCAGGCGGTGATGGTGCACGTCAACGTCGGCACCGCCAACACGATCAACAATCTCACCAACATGAGCCGCGACCGCATCCCGCTGTTTCTCGCGGCGGGGCGCACGCCGGTGACCGAGACCGGAAATTTCGCGAGCCGCAACCGCTCGATCCACTGGGCGCAGGAAATGTTCGACCAGGCCGGCATGGTGCGCGAGCTGGTGAAATGGGACTACGAGTTGCGCGTGCCCGAACAGGTCGGCAACGTGGTGGCCCGCGCCTACGAGGCCGCGATGACGAGCCCGATGGGGCCGGTTTATCTGATCATGCCGCGCGAGCCGCTTTCGGCCAATGTTGCCGAGCCCTTGGCGCCGAGCGGGCCGCGCGCGATTCCCGCGCCGCCGCATCCCGATCCGAAATCGATCGAGACGCTTGCGGCTTGGATCGCGGCGGCGGAAAAGCCGCTGATCATCACCTCCAATTGCGGCCGCGACGCGCGCGCGGTGGAGGCGCTCGCGCACCTTGCCGAGCGCTGGGCGATCCCGGTCACGCAGCACGCGCCGCGTTACCTGAACCTTCCCACCAACCACCCAATGCATTTCGGCTTCAATCCGGGGGCGGTCATCGGCGAGGCCGATCTTGCCATCGTGCTCGAATCCGACGTGCCGTGGATTCCGAGCGCCTCCGCCCCGAAGGATTCTTGCAAGATCGCGCATGTCGGCGAGGACCCGATGTTCCTGCGCTACCCGATGCGCAGCTTCCGCAGCGACCTCGCCATCACCTCGACGGCGGCGGCGGCGCTCGCCGCGCTCGATGCCGCCTTGGAGAGGGCGGCGCCGGCAAAGGCGAAGATCGAGGCGCGGCGCGGACGCATCAATGAGCGCAACAAGGCGCGGCACGCACAGAGCGCGAAGCACGCAGAGAGCGGCGACAAGATCACCAAGGCCTACCTCACGCGCTGCATGTCCGAGGCCATGGGGCCCGATGCGATCCTGGTGAGCGAGTACTGGACCGAGCTCGACCACTGCGCGCGCGAGAAGCCCGGCACCTTCTTCGGCACCAGCCCCGCGGGCGGGCTGGGCTGGGGCTTCGGATGCGCGCTCGGGATCAAGATCGCGGCACCCGAGCGCTTCGTGGTCGCAGCGCTTGGCGACGGCTCCTATATCTTCAACAACCCGACCGCCTGCCACTGGATGTCGGAGGCCTTCGGCCTGCCGATGCTCACGATCATCTCGAACAACAGCCGCTACGGTGCGGTGCGCGGGGCAACGCTTTCCATGTTCGATAAGGGCGCCGCCGGCCGCGACGATGGCCGTTTCCTCGCCGACTTCCCGACGAGTCTCCCCTGCGAGGAGATCGTGAAGGCGCACGGCGGCTACGGCGAGCGGGTCGAGCATCCGAAGGATCTGCCCGGCGCGCTGGCGCGGGCGCGCGACGTGGTGCTGAAAGAAAAGCGCCAAGCGCTCCTGAACGTGATTTGCCCATACTAAATCGTCATTCCGGGGCGCCGCCGATCTCGGGTTTACCCGAGATCGGCCAGTTATATTGCCCAAGTCGGCTGTAGCCGACTTGGGATAGCGGCGAGCCCGGAATCCATATTCCCAGCCAGTGGTTATGGATTCCGGGCTCCTCGCTACGCTCGGCCCCGGAATGACAAAATTGGAAGTCAGTCCACGACCTTGAACGCCGGATACGGCACGCCGCCGTCGAGCATGTCCCAGGCAAGCGCCACGCGCTGGCCGATTTTCACGTCGCCGATCTTCAGGTCTTGGGGCTTGCGCTCGAGGATATTGGCGATGATGCGCACGCCCTCCTCGAGCTCGACGATCGCAATCGAAAGCGGCAGGCGGCCCTCGACGCCTGGTCCCGGGATGCGCACCACGCTGCAGGCGTAGATCGTGCCGCGGCCAGAGACTTCGCGCCATTCGAGGTTGCGGCTGCCGGTATAGATGCTGACCGGTCGCGGATAGTGCTGGAACTTTCCGCTGTCGCGGCAATATTGCAGCACGAGCTTGCCGGCTCGCGCGCCTTCCCAGAACGGCCGCGCGTCGATGAAAACGTTTTCCTTGGGCGCCGGGCGCTTGGCGGTCTCGCTCACGTCGCTTGCTCCAGGATCAGGCCCGCGCTCACGGTCCAGTTGCGGCCATAGGGGATGACGCCGATGCCGGTGACGAGCGCGGTGCTGGCATCCTTCACCTGCCGCGCGTCGCCCTCGCCGAACATCTGGCGTATGGCTTCCACCAAGTTGAGCCCACCGCCGGCAAGCCCCGGCTGGCCCGCGGAAATCTGCCCGCCGCCGGTATTGAGCGGGAGCTTGCCCCGGAAAGAGAGATCGGTGGCGAGCACGTAATCGCAACCCTTGCCGCGCGCGGCAAAGCCGAAATCCTCGAGCTGCATCACGACGGCAATGGTGAAGTCGTCATAAGGATGGAACATACGGATGTCGGCCGGCGCCATGCCGGCACGTGCAAAGGCCGTGGGCGCGATTTTGGAGAAGCCCGACTCGGTCATGTCCGGGAGGGCCTCGTCGCCGCCGTGATTGGTCAGCTCCGCGTAGCCCGCGATGCGTACGGTTTTTTTTAGGCCAAGATCGCGCGCCCGCTCCGCGGAAGTGACCAGCACCGCATTGGCGCCGTCGCAGACCATCACGCAGTCGAGCAACCGCAGCGGATCGGCGATCATGCGCGAGGCGAGATATTCCTCCATCGTGAGCGGCTTCTTGAGCTTCGGGCAGGTGTTTTCGTTCAAGAGCGCGTGCTCACGCTGGGTGACCGCGATCTTGCCAAGCGCCTCATATTTGAGCCCGAACTGGTGCTCGTAGCGGTTCATCAGGAGCCCGAAGCTCGCGGGCGGGCTCAAGACGCCGGCCGGCTCCTGGAACTCGCCGCGATAGGCGCCGTAGCTGGAGCGGTTCCCGTTGGTCTGCGCGTCGGCCGCGAGCACAACGGCGACCTCGCACAGGCCGTCGCGGATCGCGGCTGCCGCACGCGCGACGGCAGCGATACTCGAAGCTCCGCCGAGCCCTGAGAAATTGATCCAGCTCGGCGTGAGCCCCAGCGCTTCGCACATATAGACCGCGAAAAACGGGTTCGGCGCCTCGCTAATCGAGGCGTTGACCGAAAGGCCGTCAATCGCTGCTTTCTCGATCCCGGTCGATTGCAGCAGCAGCGCGAACGCCTCGCCGCCGAGGTCATAGGCGCTGCGGCCGGTGCGGATGTCGATCTTAGTTTCTGAATATCCGGCGATAACGACGTCGCGGCTCATGCGGGGCTCATTCGCCGCGGAAGGTGGGCGCGCGCTTCTCGCGGAACGCCGCGAGGCCTTCCTCGCGGTCGCGGCTAAAGTAGAGCAGATACGAGAGGTCAGCCTCGGTCGCGATGCCGTCCAGAAGCGACATATCGACGCCGCGGTCGATGGCGGCCTTGGAGACCATCACGGCGAGCGGCGCGTTGTCGGCGATCGCTTTGGCGAGTTCGCGCGCCTTCCCGATCGCCGTGCCGGCAGGCACAACATGATTGACCAGGCGATAGGACTTGGCCTCCTCGGCCGAGACGCGCCGGCCGGTCCACATCAATTCCTTGGCGAGCGGCTTGCCGATCAGGCGCGGCAGCGTCTGCGTCCCGCCGCCGGCCGGCATCATGCCGAGCCGGGCCTCGGGCAAGCCGAACTGCGCGTTTTCACCGGCGACGATGATGTCGCACAAGAGCGCGACCTCGAGCCCGCCGCCCAACGCATAGCCTTCGACGGCGCAGATCACGGGCTTGGTGTAGTGCGCCAGCTCGCGCATGAAGCGCGGAAGTTTGAACGCGCTTTTGCGAAAGCGATAGAAATCGAACTCTTTGCCCGGCTCGATCTTGATTTCGCTGGTATCGAGCCCGCTACAGAAGGCTTTTTCGCCGCCTTGCAGAATTACGGCGCGAATTTCGCGCTTCGATTCGGCCTCGCCCAGCGCCTGCATCAGTTCTTCAGCAGTCTTCTCGCGGAGCGCATTCAATTTCGCAGGTCGATTGAGCGTGATCTCGATCCAGCTTTCCTTCGCCTCGACGATGATGTCCTCGTAAGCCATTGGCGTCGTGCTCCGGTCACTCGGCGGCGGCCGAGCCTGGTTGCTGGCCCTCGTCGCTGCCCATAGCAGCGGTGATCTGCGCATGCATCTGCCGCAATGCCGCACGGTCGGCGCGCACAGCGGGATCGATCTTGAGCTCGAGGGCGACGCTCGCAGGCACATGCAGCACCAGGATACGGTCGGCCATTTCGAGCGCATCGTCGATCCGGTGGGTGACGAGAAGGCAGGTCTTTTTCCATTCACGGGCGATCCGTGTGAAGTCGCGCCGCAAGGTCTGCGAAGTCACGTGATCGAGCTGGCTGAAGGACTCGTCGAGCAGCACGATCTCGGGATCGACCGCCAGCGCACGGGCGAGCGAAACGCGCTGGCGCATGCCGCCGGATAGCTCATGCAGGTATTTTGCTTCCGCGCCTGCAAGATCGACGCGGGCGAGCCACGCGGTCGCGATCTCGTGCGCCTCCTCCTTGGAGCGGCCCAGGATCAGGAGTCCGAGCTCAACGTTCTCGACCGCGGTGCGCCAGGGCAACAGCCGGTCGTTTTGGAAGCTCACGGCAAGCTTGCCGCGTAGCTCGCGGAAATGCAGATACGGATCGACGCCGGCCACGCGAATGGTGCCGCGATCTGCAGGGATCGTGCCCATGACCATGTTGAGTACCGTGGTCTTGCCGGCACCAGTGCGGCCCAAGAGCGTCACGATCTCGCCGCGCGCCACCTCGAAGCCGATGTCGTCAACCGCGACGACGGAGCCGAAAGTTTTACGAACGCCAGCAAGCTCGATGACGGCGGCACTCATCGGACTTCCAGCTCCGGCCGCCAACGCATGAAATGCTTCTCGACCGCATTAATGGCGGCTTGCAGCGATAAAGAGAGCGCGATCAGGAAGAAGGTCCAGGCGAGCAATTGATCGATCTGGAAGTTCGAGTGAGCGAGACCCATGCGCGAACCGACGCCGATCGCGGAAGCGATCAACTCGGCGAAGATCGTCATGCGGATCGCGTAACCGATCACCGATTTCGTGGTGAGAAAGATGTACTGCACGATGTGCGGGCCGACGAGATAGCGCATCACCTGCCAGCGCGTCGGCCGGAAGCTCTCGACCATGTCGAGCAGATCCTTCGGCAGCGCGCGAATGCCCTCATAAACGTTGAGCGCGTAGAACGGAAGCAGGATCACCACCAGGATGAAGACGATGCGCGTCTCCGGGTCCTTGAACCAGAAGATCGCAATCAACATCCACGACAGTGCCGGCACGCCGGTGTCGATGATCACGAGCGCGCGCAGATAGGGCCGCACCGCAGGCAGCATGCCCATGGCTACGCCGAACATGATGCCGAGCAGCATCGAGAAGGCCACAGCGGCGATCAGGCGCAGGATGGTGACGAAGACGTGAGTATAGTCCTGGAAGAACAGCTTGCGCGCGGCCTCGAGCACTTTGAGCGGCGACGGCATGATGTAGTCGGGGACGTAGCGGCTCGTGATCTCCATCGCGGCGATGAGCGCGATCACGACGACCACGGTGGCGAAGGTCTCGTGGCGCAACGAGCGGTCGGAGCGGAAGCCCGCGCCGGACGGCTCGATGCTGTCGATCGAAACGGGTTTGTTCACGCCGGTTACTCGATACGGCCCGCTCAGCCGGAGACGAAGAAGCCCTTGTCGATCGTGCGCGGGAAAAGGCCGTTGCGGGTGAGGAACTCGCTCGCCGTAAGGAAGGTCTTGCGGCCTTCGTCGTCGAGCGCGGAGATGTAGCGGAAGCGCATGCGGCCCGATTCGAAGGCAGTCTTCAGCACCTCCGGCGGCAGATACGTGTTCTTGCCCGCGGATTCGATGGCGGCCGCGGTGTTGGCATTGATGCCGTCGATGCAGTCTTTGAAGACGCGGTTGAGCTTGGCGCCGATCGCCGGGTCCTTGGCGGTGAGCTCCTTGCGCACGGCCATGCCGAAATAGGGCAGATCGCGGCCGGTCTTCGCCTTGTACGCCTCGCCGACGTTGTAGATCACTCTGAGGTCTGGCCGGCGCAGCAGGGCGGCGCTGATCGACGTCTCCCACGAGAGCGCGGCATCGGCCCGGTCGGCCATCAGCATGCTGAGCGGCGCCATCGGGTTGTCGCTGCTCTGGATCTGCACGTGCTTCTCGAGATCGATACCTTCGAATTCGCGGATCACGGCGCTGGCGATCTTATAGGTGCTGCTCGCCAAGGGCGCGGCGAGCGTCTTGCCTTTGAGCTCGGCCAGCGTCTTCGCACCGTTGGCGGGCGCCAGCATATTGAGCATGGTTCCAGTCGAGAACGTGCCGAGCAGCTCGCACGGAACGCCCGCGAGATAGCGCAAAGCATAGGCATCCCAGCCGCCGAAACCGATATCGTAGGCGCCGGCGACGAAATCGCCCTGCACAGTGGAAAGGGTGGAGTAGATTTTCGGCTCGGCGAACTTCACCCCGTGCTTCTCGTCGAGCTTGTTGGTGAGGATGTAGTCGGTGAGCATGATAATGACGCCCGGCGTGAGCACGCCGGAGCGCAGCGGGGCCGATTGGGCCGCAGCCGAGGGCAGCCACAAGCCCAGGCTCAACGCCGAGCTGCTGGCTGCAGCGCCCTTCAGCATCGCGCGCCGCGAAAGTCCGCGTCGCCGCATGGAAGCCTCCTAACGATCGCCCTGCCCCGCGAAGTTGCATCATGGGCGGTTTTGCAATCGGTGTCGACCCGTTGGTGCGGCTTCGGGATTCCCGCTAGATTTGCGACCGCTCGGGAGGAACAAGGCATGAAGCCGGTCGTCGTCCGCAAGATTCCGCGCCTCGCTCCCGCGATTTCGGCGCGCCTGAAAGAGTTCGACTCCGCGACCGTGCACGAGGCGATCGGCCGGCGCGGGCTGATGAAGCCCTATATGCGGCCGATCTGGCCCGGCGCGCAGATCGCCGGTCCGGCTGTGACCGCGCTCACGCACCCCGGCGACAACTGGATGATCCATGTGGCGGTCGAGCAATGCCAAAAGGGTGACATCATGGTCGTCGCCTGCAGCGCCGACTGCACCGACGGCATGTTCGGCGACGTGCTGGCGACGACGTTCATGGCGCGCGGCATTGTTGCGTTGGTGATCGACGCGGGCGTGCGCGACGTGAAGAACCTGACCGAGATGAAATACCCGGTCTGGTCGCGGGCGATCTCGGCCAAGGGAACGATCAAGGCGACGCCGGGCTCGGTGAACATTCCGGTGGTGTGCGCCGGCGCGTTGGTGAACCCGGGCGACATCATCGTCGCAGACGACGATGGCGTTGTGGTGGTGCCGCGCGGCGAGGCGGAAGCCGCGATCGCCGCCGCGGAAAAGCGCGAGGCCAACGAGACCGAGAAGAAGAAGCGTTTGGCCCGGGGCGAGCTCACGCTCGATCTCGACAAGATGCGGGAGCCCCTGCAGAAGCTCGGGCTCACCTACGTCGACGATCTCAGCGAGCTGAAATGACCGAGAAGATCGCACTCATCGGTTTCGGCGAGGCCGGCCGCAATATCGGCGGCGGGCTGGTGGCCGAGGCGAAGGCGCGCGTATCGGCCTATGACCTGCTCGCCGGCGAGAAACCGATGGCCGATGCGGCGCGCACTGCGGGCGTGGATTTGAAGACCGCGATCGGGCCCGCACTCGAAGGCGCGAGCGTCGTCTTTTCGCTGGTGACCGCCTCTTCCGCCATCGAGGCCGCGCACGCAGCAGCGAAGCATCTCAAGGCCGGGCAGACCTATATCGATTTCAACTCGGTCTCGCCCATGACCAAGCAGAAGGTCGCCGACGCCATTGCGCCTTCGGGCGCGTACTTCGTCGAGGCCGCGATCATGGCGCCGGTGCCCGGCCCCGGGCATCGCGTGCCGGTGCTAGTTTCCGGACCCAAGGCGGCGGCGCTCGCAACCCGGCTGAACGCGCTTGGCATGCATCTGGAGCTTGCCGGCGAACGGATCGGCGATGCGTCGCTCTCGAAGATGCTGCGCTCAATCTTCATCAAGGGTATCGAGGCCCTTCTGCTCGAGGGGCTGATCGCAGCGCACCGCGTCGGCCTCGAGGATCGAATTCTGGATTCCGTTCAGCAGACCGTGCCGGGCATCGATTGGCGGGAAGCCGCCTCCTATTATCTCGAGCGCACCGCCAAACATGGCGCGCGGCGCGCGGCGGAAATGCACGAATCGGCCGCGACGGTCGCCGAGCTCGGTCTGGACCCGGTGCTCACTTCTGCAATTGCCCGCCGGATCGAGTGGGCGCACCAGCAACTGAAGGACGTGCGCTGGTCGGAGGGCGGGCCCAAGAGCTACCAGGAGGTGCTCGCCGCGATCGAAGCGAAGCTCCTCGCCCAAGGGGGCTCCAAGTCGATGGCCCCGCGCGCTTCCAGAGTTTCGAAAGCCAGCTGAGGATTCCTCGATGCCGTATGAGCGCGCCAAGGGAATATGGCCGCCGGTAGCGACTCCGTTCCGGTCCGATCTCTCGGTCGACTTCGACCGCTACATCGCGCACTGCCGGAAGCTCTTGGCCGAGGGCGCGCATGGGCTCGCGGTGCTCGGGACCACGAGCGAAGCGAATTCGCTCGATCTGGAAGAACGGCACGAGCTACTCGAAGGACTGGTCGGCTCCGGGATCGCGGCCGAGAAGCTTCTGCCGGGCACCGGCGCGACATCGATCGGCGACGTGGTTCTGCTCACGCGGCACGCCACCGAACTCGGCGCGCGCGGCGTACTGCTGTTGCCACCGTTTTACTACAAGGTGGTTTCCGACGACGGATTGTTCGCGTTCGCGTCGGAAGTGATCGAGCGGGTCGGCGACGACCGGCTCCAAGTCTACCTCTATAATTTTCCGCAGATGAGCGCGCTCTCGTGGTCCCCGGCTCTGGTCGCCCGACTGATCACCGCGTTTCCCGACACGGTCGCGGGGCTCAAGGATAGTTCCGGCGACGTCGCCTATACGGACCGGCTGCTCTCCGAGCATCAGGGCTTCGCCGTGTTTCCGTCGAGCGAGTCGTTGCTGCTCGCAGCGTTGCGCAAGGGCGCGGCGGGCTGTATCTCGGCCACAGCCAACACTCATGTCGCCGGCATCCGCCGCCTCTATGACGGCTGGCGCGGCCCCGATGCCGATAAGCTGCACGAGGCTACAAGCCGCGTGCGGCAAGTGGTGCAGAATTACCCGTTCATTCCGGCGGTCAAGGCGATTCTGGCTGAGCGCGAGGGCATGCCCGACTGGCTTCATATCCGCCCGCCCCTGGAGCAGCTCGGCGCCAAAGCCAAGGCGGATTTGATCGCGGCGCTCAGGAAGCTTGACGCAATTTGACAGCCGGCGATTGATTGGCAAGCGCGGCCGGTGTGGTACTCAGAAACGCCTCTTGAGGCCCAAGACCGGGAGGGGCCCGGTCAGAGCGAATAGTCAGTGAGCAAAGTGGTCGACGAGTCGAAGTTCGAGCTTGAAGGCCGGCGTGTCTGGGTCGCCGGCCATACCGGCATGGTCGGTAGCGCAATCGTGCGCCGGCTCGAGCATGAGCGCTGTGAGACCATCACCGCCGGGCGCGATACCCTCGATCTGCGGCGCC
>JAYUHJ010000025.1:0-2564 GCA_043767065.1 Hyphomicrobiales bacterium
CCCGGCTCGCTGGTCGGCCATGGCACGCCGCTGGTACGGCCGCGGGTCTCCGAGCAGCTCGATTACGAGGGCGAGGTCGCCTTGGTGATCGGCAGGCAATGCAAGAACGTGCCGCGCGCGCGCGCGCTCGATTATGTCGCCGGCCTCAGCATCGCAAACGAAGGCACGATCCGCGACTGGGTCCGGCACGGAAAATTCAACGCAACGCAAGGCAAGAACTTCGACCGATCCGGCTCGCTCGGCCCCTGGATGGTGACGCGCGACGCGCTCGATCTCGCCGCCCCGCGCCGGCTTAAAACTCGCGTCAATAATGAGACGCGCCAGGACGACACCACCGCGAACATGATTTTCGATTTCAGCTATCTGATCGCTTACATCACGACCTTCATGACCCTGAAGCCCGGCGACCTGATCCTCACCGGCACGCCAACCGGCGCCGGCGCGCGCTTCGATCCGCCGAAATGGCTCAAGCCCGGCGACGTGATCGAGGTCGAGGTTGAAGGAATCGGGACGCTTAGGAACGGCGTCATCGACGAAGACGCGCCCGGAGCGGTCTGAATCAGTCGCTGCCCGGGTCGGCTTTGAACCCCGCCGCCGCGATGCCGGCCGTCGCCGCCGCCTCGTCATTGTCCGAGGTGTCGCCGGAAATGCCGACCGCGCCCACCAGCTCGCCCTCATTGGTCTTGATCAGCACACCGCCGGCGACCGGAATGAGCGTACCGCCGATCGCGTTGCCGGCTGCCGCCACGAAGTGCGGCCGCTCTGCCGCCATCTTGCCGAGCGTGCGCGAGCCGATCCCCATGGCGATCGCGCCATAGGCCTTGCCGCGCGCGATATCGAAGCGGCGCAAGCTGGTCTTGTCCTCGGCCGCATAGGCCTTGAGCGCGCCGCGCGCGTCGAGCACGGCGACCGCAAGCGGCTTCATGTTCTTTGTGCGCGCATGGGCGAGCGCGGCGCTGACGATCTGCTGCGCGGCGGCGAGAGTGAGATCGGACATGGCAAGCTCCTGCGGACGCGAGTGGTTACTCTGGCACGGCGCGCTGCGCGCTCACAACGCTCGCCGCTAGCACGCGCGCGACATGCTGCGCCTCGCGTCCGGCGCCATCGGCGATCTGATGGCGGCACGAGAAGCCGTCGGCGATGATCAAGTCATCGTCTTCGGCCTTGCGCACCGCCGGCAACAGCGAGAGCTCGCCCATGGCGAACGAGGTTCGCATCGTGTCTTTGCCATAGCCGAAGCTGCCTGCCATGCCGCAGCAACTCGATTCGATGGTCTCGACCGCAAGGCCGGGGATCAGCTTCAGCACCTGCTCGACCGCGCCCATCGCACCGAACGACTTCTGGTGGCAATGGCCGTGCAGCAGCGCACGTTTGCCGATCTCGCCGAGCGGCAGCTCAAGTTCGCCCTCTCCAGCTTCGCGCGCGAGGAACTCCTCGAACAGAAACGTGTGCTCCGCGAGCCGTTTGGCGCTCTTGCCTTTGACCAGCGCCGGGATCTCATCGCGGAAGCCGAGCATGCAGCTCGGCTCCAGGCCAATGATCGGAACTCCGCGTGCCGCGAAAGGCTCTAACACCGCGATCGTACGCTCGGCCTCCTGCCGGGCCTGTTCGACCGCTCCCACCGACAAGAAAGTCCGCCCGCAGCAAAGCGGCCGCCCGCCATCGGGGGCTTTGGGCAAATGCACCCGGTAGCCCCCGGCCTTCAGCACCTTGAGCGCGGCGTCGAGATTTTCCGGCTCGAAATAGCGGTTGAACGTGTCGGCGAACAGCACGACTTCAGTGCCACTCTTGATATCGAGCGGAATCTCCGCCTCGCGGAACGGATCGGAGCGCCAGCGCGGCAAGGGCCGCTTCGCGCTGAAGCCGGCGAACACTTCCGACAACTTCGCGGCACCCGGTAAACGATCCCGCAGATTGAGCAGCAGCGATGCCGGCGCAGCATAAGGTGCGTAGCGCGGCAGCCACCCGACCAGCCGATCATGCAACGAAAACCCATGTTTGCGCGCTCGCGCGGCCTGCACCTCGATCTTCATCCGCGCCATATCGACGCCGGTCGGGCATTCGAGGCGGCAGCCTTTGCAGGAGACGCAGAGCTCCATCGTCTTCGCCATCTCGTCCGACGTCAGCGCGTCGGGGCCGAGCTGGCCGGTCATGGCGAGCCGCAGCGAATTGGCGCGCCCGCGCGTCACGTCGCGCTCGTTCCGCGTCACCCGATAGCTCGGGCACATGACGCCGCCCCGCGGATTTCCGGCAGGCACCGTTGTTGTTGCACATCTCGATCGCGCCCTGGAAACCCTGGCCGGCGCCCGAATAGGCCGACCAGTCGAGCGCGGCCTTGATCTCGACGCCGCGATAGCCGGGCCCGTAGCGGAAGTTTTTTCGGTCGTCGAATTTCGGCGCGCGCACGATCTTGCCCGGATTGAACAGGCCCTGCGGATCGAAGCGATCCTTCACCTCCTCGAACGCGCGCGTGAGCTGCGCGCCGAACATTGGTTCGTTGAACTCCGAGCGCACGATGCCGTCGCCGTGCTCGCCCGAGTGCGAGCCCTTGTATTCGCGCACCA